>CAYXLY010000470.1:0-3708 GCA_964466005.1 uncultured Spirochaetaceae bacterium
GCTCGGGGCGCGTCGAGGTCGTGCGTCGACTCGGGTCGGCTCGGGGAGGAGTCGGCGAGGAGAATGATGGGGATTCTCCTCCGAGCCCGGGTCGCGCGCACGCGCACCCCCCATGGATCGTCGAGGTGGGACCGGGCGTCAAGGGGGCCGTCCCCTGGGGTCGTGCAATACTTCGGCCCGGGGCGCTTGATCCGCTCCGCCGCGTGTCCAGGATTCGCTCCGGCGACGCCGGGGGTCGAGCGCCTCGCCCCGGCGCCTCTCCAGGACCCTACGACTCACGAGACCTCGAAGAGACACCCCCAGCAGGAGTCCCCGATCGATGGAAACCCACGTCTTCCAGGCCGAGACCCAGAAGCTGCTCGACCTGATGATCCACTCGCTCTACTCGAACAAGGAGGTCTTCCTCCGCGAGCTGATCTCGAATGCGTCCGATGCCCTCGATCGGCGACGCTTCGAGGCCCTCTCGAATCCCGAGCTCCAGCCGGATCGCGACCTCGAGATCCAGATCGTCGCCGACCGACCGGCCCGAACGCTGACGATCTCCGACAATGGGATCGGGATGACGCGCCAGGAGCTCGTCGAGCATCTCGGGACCATCGCGCGCTCGGGGACCCTCGACTTCCTCCGACGGAGCGATCGGGCCGAGGAGCTCGCTCCCGAGCTCATCGGCCAGTTCGGCGTGGGCTTCTACGCGAGCTTCATGGTCGCGGACGAGGTCGAGGTGGTGAGTCGCCATGCGGCCGAGGAGAAGGCGACGCGCTGGGTCTCGAAGGGAGCCGGCGAGTACGGCCTCGAGGATGCGGAGCGCGAAGAGGCCGGCACCACGATCCGGCTGAAGCTCAAGCCCGTCGACGCCGAGGAGGGGCTCTCGGATTTCTGTGACGAGTGGGTGCTCCGTCAGGTCGTGAAGAAGTACTCCGACTTCGTCGCCCACCCGATCCGGCTCGTCCTGATCGAGGCTCCTGCGGAGTCGGCACAGACGTCGGACGGGGAGGAGGCGGGAGCGTCTGCGGGCGAGCTGCCGACGCGCCGAGAGCTCGACGAGCCCCTGAACTCGATGAAGGCGATCTGGACCCGTCCCGAGAGCGAGGTCGACGACGCCGAATACGCCGAGTTCTACAGGCACATCACCCACGACTTCCAGGATCCGATGCTGCGGATCCGGACCCAGCTCGAGGGCACCTTCGAGGCGCGGGCGCTCCTCTTCGTGCCGTCGAAGGCGCCTTTCGACCTCTATCATCGTGAGCGCCTGCACAACGGCGTCCAGCTCTACGTCCGGCGGGTCTTCATCATGGACGAGTGCCGCGAGCTGCTGCCGGAGTGGCTGCGTTTCGTCCGTGGCGTCGTCGACGCCGAAGATCTCTCCCTGAACGTGTCCCGCGAGATGCTCCAGCAGGATCGGCAGATCAAGACGATCCGGAACCATCTCGTGAAGAAGGTGGCCGATCGCCTGAAGACCCTCGCCGCCGAGGATCGGGAGCAGTACGAGCGCTTCTGGGCCGAGTTCGGGCCCGTCGTGAAGGAGGGGCTCCTCGATCCGGGAGAGAAGCGCGATCGGATCTTCGACCTCGTCCTCGCCCCGTCGACGGCCCACGAAACGAAGCCGACCTCGCTCTCCGAGTACGTCGAACGCATGCCCGAGGATCAGGACGCCATCTACTTCATCGCGGGCCCGAAGCTCGAGGTGCTGCGGCGGTCTCCCCATCTCGAGGCCTTCGAGGAGAAGGGCATCGAGGTCCTCTTCCTGACGGATCCGGTGGACGAGGTCTGGGTGAGCCAGGGTCCGGTCGCCTACCGCGACAAGCCCTTCAAGAGCATCGGGCACGGCGAGGTCGAGATCGGATCCGACGAGGACAAGGAGCGCGCCAAGGAGGAGCTCGAGAAGGACCAGGAGAGCTGGGGCGACCTGCTCCAGGCGATGCGCGCGGCCATCCAGGACGAGGTCAAGGAGATCCGACTCTCGAGTCGATTGAAGACCTCTCCGGCCTGTCTGGTGCTCGAGGAAGGGGATCTCTCCCCGCAGCTCGAGGCGATGCTGCGTCAGGCCGGCCAGGCGATTCCCGAGCGAAAGCCCATTCTCGAGCTGAACCCCCGCCACGAGATCCTGAAACGGCTCGGGAAGCGCTTCGAGACGAGTCCGACGGATCCGCGAATCGGGGAGACCGCTCGGCTGCTGCTCGGTCAGGCGATCCTGGCGGAAGGGGGTCAGCTCGAGGATCCGGCGGCCTTTGGCGAGCTCCTGAGTCGGTGGATGACGGAGACACTCTGAGCACGCCGGGGCGAGCGGCCCGCGAGGAGGTCCTCAGGATGCGGCGCGTCCCGACCGGCGAGCGAAGGGGAGGGTCAGGAGGCCCAGTCCCAGCAGCAGCGCGGTGCCGGGCTCGGGCACGATCGCGAAGGGTTCGAGGCTCGCCTGGGTGAGCGGCTGGAATCCGCCGCCGTCCACGGAGAAGCGCAGCGTCGACGAGCCCCCGCAGCAGCCTTCGAAGCCGACCCAGACGAGCGTGACCGAGTCGCCGGCCTGGAGGTCGAATGTGGTCGTGAACACGTCCGGGTGATTCCAGTCGCCGTTCCACCAGATGTCTTCGGTCAGGATGCGCTCGCTCAGGACCGAGCCGGTCGCGTCGTCGATCAGAGCCGTGCCGCCGCCGCGGCCCCAGTCGGTGCCGACCTGGAAGGTGAAGGTCCCGCTCACGCCGACCTCGAGCGTGGTCGAGAGGAGGATGCCGTAGTCGGTCGTGACGCCGTCGGCGTAGACCGCCGTCGAGATGTTCTCGAGGCCCGTCGTCGAGCTCGACCGGATCGGCGTGCCGTCCCGGTGCTCGCGAAGCAGGTCGTCGATCGTATCGCCCGTCTGCACCTGGTAGGTCGACGAGACGAAGTCGGCCCGAAAGGAGAGCGCCTGGGCGGATCCCGTCGCGATCGAGAGTCCGATGGCGACGATCGCCATGATCAGCCAGGCAGGGCTCCGGCGACGTCGGCTCGCAGTCGGGGCTCTCGGCGTTTCGCGGCTTGCTCTCTCTCCCTGATCCATGACATCCTCGGTGGCTACGGGGCGACCCCCGTGGCCGTGCTGGGTCTCGTCCCTTCAACGACCCGACAAGATGTGGGCTTTAGCACTCATTTTTGAGGAGGAGAGGCTTCGAGTGCAGTCCGAGGACCGGGTGTGTCGGGCCGGCGCAACGCGGCGGCAGGCGACGAGCGAGGAGCCGGCACTGGACCTCCCTTCCCTATGGCCCTTTCGAGACCGCGCTCGCCTATCGGGAGTGGGTCGAGTCCGTGCAGTCCCTGTCGAGCGAGATCTTCTTCGCGATCATCGCCGAGTCCCGGGACAGGCCGGTCGGCGTGGCGAGCTATCTGCGGATCGCCCCGGAGATGGGCTCGATCGAGGTCGGACATCTTCGCCATAGCCGCCTCCTGCAGAGGACGACCGCCGCGACCGAGGCCCTCTATCTCATGATGCACGACGTCTTCGAGACGCACGGCGATCGACGTCTCGAATGGAAATGCGACAGCCTGAACGCCCCCTCGCTCGCAGCGGCGCGTCGTCTCGGATTCCGCCTCGAGGGCGTCTTCCGGAATCATCTCGTCGTCAAGGGCCGCAAGCGGGATACGAGCTGGCTCTCGATCACCGTCGAGGAGTGGCCGAAGATCCGCCAGGCGCTCGAAGCCTGGCTCGCGCCCGACAACTTCGACTCGGCGGGACGT
>CAYXLY010000471.1:0-3705 GCA_964466005.1 uncultured Spirochaetaceae bacterium
GCTCGTAAACACGATTTCGCTGGACTCAGCCCCGAGGCACGCCGCCGCCGCGTCTTGAGATAGCGCCGAGCGTGCTTCGCATAGTGGGAGATCTGCATGCAGGGCGCGACGACCTCCATGCTGATCGCCTCGTTGCGCGGCTTGCCGGTCTCCTGGACCACCACGTCCACGATGTCGTCCTGGCGCTTCACGAGCTCGTCGACGAGTCGCCAGAGGACCTTCGCGCGCTCGTCGAAGGAGCGCGTCGCCCAGTCGGATTGGGCCTTGCGCGCCCGCTCGACCGCCGCGACGACGTCCTCGCGGGTCGCCGCATCGAACTCTCCGATCGTCTCGAGAGTCACCGGACTCTTGACCCGGTATCGTCGACGATCGGATTCGGAGGAAATCGCTTCGAAGAGTGCCATGTCGAGCTCGTCTCCTGAGTGGGTCGCGTCGAGGGGCGTCCTTGCGCCCCGGTCGCGGTCGCGTCGCGGGTCGACGCTCGACCCCGGAGTGTAGACGACTCGGCGCGCTCGCGTCGCCTGCGCCGTCGCCCTCCCCCGCCTCCCGACCGGCGCTCTGCCCAGGGCCTGCTCCCGGATCCGTCGAGACGGGCCCCGGGCGAGCCGGTCCCTCGCACGGGCGAGCCCGGGCACCTCATGCGGGTCATCGACCGGACGGGGCGCCTCCCGGGGTCGGTCTCCCGACAAGCAGTCGGTGCCCGGACAGGATCAGTGCCTGGACAGGAAGGGGCGGAAGAAGGGCGAGAGGGAGCTCTCCACGAGCGCGTCGAGCTCCTTCTGCTGCGACTCGTCGAAGTAGTCCCGGTATCCGCCGACCTTGCCCCTGCGCACCTTGAAGGAGTCGCCGTCCTCGAGATCGGCGGGGGTCAGTCGGCCGCTCTCGAAGGCGCCGCCCCTCTCCATCGCCTGCAGCTTGTCGAATCGGGCCCTCTCGATCGCGATCTCGATCGCTCGGGGATCGGGGTCTTCACCCAGGAACCGCAGGGCCTCGGCGAGAACCGCGGCGGGCTCCGCGTGCATCGCCTCGTAGGAGAGGGTGTGGGCCCGAGGGATGTCGGGCAGCGCGTCGGCCCAGATGTTCAGAAACGCGATCGTGGTCCGGAGCCCCCCTTCGGCACCTCGGGCGAAATCGAAGATCGGGAGATCGAGATCGAGATCCCGCTTCTTGCGATGGAAATACATCGACACGCAGACGTCCCTCGGATCCCGGACCAGGAAGAGGACATGCTTGCGTCGATAGCGGGACTTGTCCCTGGAGAGCGCCTCGGGCCGGGCATTGGGATCGTCGTCGTGGGTGAAGAAGATCCTGGGGATCCGGCGATCGAGGTAGTGCAGATTGGCGAACTCGAGCAGCGGCGCGTCCTGCAGGCCGTAGCGCGCCTCGTAGTAGAAGGTCAGCGTGGCGCGCAGCCAGGTCCGGCCGCTCTTCGGATAGGACACGACCACGGCTCGCGTCGTCGCGAGCTTCCAGGCGTTCATGACGCGCTTCTTGATCCGCTTGGGGAGCAGCTTCTTGATCATCCATTGGAACCGGTCTTCGGGCTTCGGCACTGGATCCGCTCTCCCTCCCGCGCTCGGCGGGTCTCCTGCCCCGGAGCGCGGGCGGTCTCCCGGGGCGGGGTCCACGCCTGGATCAGGCGGGCTGCGCGCGCCTCGGCAGCGTCTCCGTGCCCTCGCTCTGGAGGCGATAGAGTCTCGCGTAATGGCCCTGGGCGGCAAGCAGGGTCTCGTGAGAGCCGGACTCGATCAGGCGCCCGTCCCGCAGGACGTGAATCCGGTCGACGTCCCGGATCGTCGAGAGTCGATGGGCGATGGCGATGGCGGTCTTGCCTTCCATCAGGACACGGATGCCATGCTGGATCGCCGCCTCGGTCTCGGTGTCGATCGCGCTCGTCGCCTCGTCGAGGACGAGGATGTCCGCGCCATGCGCCAGGGCTCGGGCGAAGGACAGGATCTGCCGTTGGCCCGAGGAGAAGTTCGCGCCCCGCTCGAGCACCTCTGTGTCGTATCCGCGCGGGAGTCGCTCGATGAATCCATGGGCCTCCACCGCCCTCGCCGCGCGATGGATCGCCATCTCGTCGAGGTCCCGACGCCCGAGCGCGATGTTGCGGGCGATGCTTCCGCTGAAGAGGAAGACGTCCTGCAGGACCGTCGCGACGCGACGACGCAGCTCGCGCTGGGGCATGTCCCGCACGTCGATCCCGTCGACGAGCACGCTCCCGCGATCGACGTCGTAGAGCCGCGTCAGCAGCTTGATCAGCGTCGTCTTGCCCGCTCCGGTCGCTCCCACGAAGGCCACCTTCTCGCCCGCCCCGACGTGGAAGCTGACGTCGCGAAGCACCCAGTCGACCTCGTCGTCGGACCGGCCTCGCGTCGGTCCGTAGCTGAACCAGACGTGACGGAACTCGACGTGCCCCCGCCGATCCGGAGGTCCCTCGGGCACCTCGGTCACCCGGTCGACGACCGTCGGCTCCGTGTCGAGGACCTCGAAGATGCGCTCGCAGCTCGCCATCGCCGACTGCATCACGGCGTACTTGGCGGAGAGGTCGCGCAGGGGCATGAAGAAGCGCTGCATGTAGTCGATGAACACGTAGATGATGCCGGCCTGGGCGAGCCCCGTCCCCACCGCGATGATCACGGCCATCGTGATGCCCGTGGCGACCTCGATCGTGGAGAAGAGCAGCGAGTCGTACTTGATCGACTTGTGCCAGGCATCTCGATGGGCCGCGTTCATGCGATCGAAGTCCGCCATGTTCCGCTCTTCCCGGTTGAAGAGCTGCACGACCTTCATGCCCGTCACCGTCTCCTGGATGTGGGTGTTGATGCGGGCGATCCGGACCCGGACCTCGCGATAGGCCTCCCGGACCTTGAGCCGGAACACGAAGGCCGCGACCGCGAGCACCGGCACGATCGCGAAGGCGCCGAGCGCGAGGCGGGGCGAGATCAGGAACAGGACGAGGGCGAAGCCGAACATCTTGATCACGTCGGTGATCAGGGCGACCAGTCCCTGGGAGAACATCTCGGCCACGTTCTCCACGTCGTTGGTGGCCCGCGTGACGAGCCGCCCCACCGGCATCGAGTCGAAGTAGCTCGTGTGGAGCCCCTGGACGTGCTCGAAGACGTGGCGGCGGAGATCGCGCATGGCATGCTGCCCGGTCGTCGCCATCAGGACCTGACTCAGATAGGTCAAGCCCGTCAGCAGGCCCTGGACCACGAGATAGATCGATCCGAGCCACACGGCATTCGAGATGCCGGCGGGCGGCGAGCTCATCCAGACGACCAGCGGCTCGAAGAGCGCCTCGAGGGAGGCCAGGAACGAGGGCGCGCTGCGGTCCGACTGGACCGGGACCGCGCCCTCCAGGATCTGGTCCAGACCGACCTTGACGATCCAGGCAGGCGCCAGCTCGAGCAGGAAGAGCGGGAAGAAGAGCAGCAGGGTCAGGGCGATCTGACCGCGATAGGGCCGCACGTAGGGCCAGAGTCGCAGCAGCAGTCGGCCGTCGTAGACCTTCCCGAGCTCGACCTCTTCGTGATGGGCCTCCTCGCTCATCCGCCCTCCCCGGCCCACGCGACGCTCGCGCTCTCGTCGTCGTCGGGATCCTGCTGCAGGCGGGTCCGCTCTTCGTCCTTCTCCTGCTCCATGGCGAGGCGCGCGTAGACCCCTCCCGCGGCGATCAGCTGATCGTGGGTCCCTCGCTCGACG
>CAYXLY010000472.1:0-3702 GCA_964466005.1 uncultured Spirochaetaceae bacterium
CGATCAATCACTCCTCGCGCTACCTCCATGCGTTCGAGCGATTCGAGGGCGACCCGAAGGGGGAGTCCCTTCCGAGCTCGGCCTACTTCGGCGCCTACCTGGCGGCCCGCCGGATCGGGGACGGCGTGCTCTTCTTCGCGGGCGGCGACGCCTCCGTCGAGCAGCTCGAGGAGGCGATCGCGCAGTACACCCGCGCACTCGCCTACTTTCCGTTCGATCGCGAGCTCTGGACCACGCTCGCCGTCGCCCTCCAACGCTCCGGACGGGAGAGCGACTTCCTGGCCGTGGCCAAGCCCATCGCCGAGCGCGTGATCCACTCGCGCCATCTCGATCGCTGGATCAGCCGGGGCGCCGAGCGCGCCGACGAGCTCGCGAGCTTCCGCCGCGCCTTCTCCAACGATCGCAGCCTGGTCTACTTCGGATTCGCCGACGAGCAGAAGCTCGACTCGCTCGACAGCGAGTTCGCCCGCCTCCAGCAGGAGCGCGAGCGGATCGCCGAGGCGATCGCAGAGACGCGAACGCAACGTTCACGGCTCGATCGCCGTCGGGCCGAGGCGCATCGCCTCGCGGCCGAGCTCTCGGGAGAGAACGAGGCCCCCTCGCCCCCCGGAGTCGTCAGCGCGCCGCGCTCGCCGGAGAGCGCGGCGATCGCCCGCCTGGGCGTCGATCTGGAACGCCTGGGCTCGAGCAGCGAGAGACTGGAGGCGCGCATCGACGCGATCGCCGAGTCGCTGCCGATCTTCAAGGCGACCCTCGGCCATGAAGATCTCGTCTGGGAGCTGGGATCGCAACGAGATCATCCGGTCCACGAGCTCCTTCGCCGCCTCGCCGAGGAGGTCACCGAGCCGACTCTTCGCACCGGGGCTCCGTCCGAGACCGGACGATCGTCCGGGTCGCTTCTCGAATCCTGGCTCGGAGGAATCCAAGAATGAAGAATCACGTCGACTGGAGCCCGCGAGCGGGTGCCCTGATCGCCCTGCTCGCAGTCGCGCTGCTGTCGGGATGCGCCCTGGACGGAGGGTCGCCGGAGACCTTCTTCGCGCGCGTCTCCGGGGCCGATGCCGTCGAGTCGCAGCTCGACGGCGAGGCCCTCGCCCAACGCAAGTCCTCCATGCGAAGGATCCGTCGGGATCTCGCGAGCTTTCGCCGAACGCTCGAGCAGCTCCAGCGCCACGGCAAGAAGAGCGGGATCGAGCGTTTCGAGCGCTTCGCCCGGCCCTTCATCGAGGCACGGGTCGATCCGCTGATCTCGCCGGCGAGCCCCGCCTCCCATCCCGAGCTCCGCCCCTTCCGCGCGGAGCTGCTGCTCTCGAAGGCGGTCCTGATGCATCAGATGGGCGACGTCCGCACCGTCCGACGCACGATCGAGAGACTCGCATCGGACTTCGAGGCCATGGGGAGCATGCTCGTCCTCTATCCGACGGGGGAGGCGGTCACCCTGGAACAGAGCGTCGCGCGACTGCGCGCGCAAACGGGAGAAAGCTGATGGAATCGATCGTCACGGACCTGCTCGGGGAGCTCGGTCGCGCCGAGTGGACCCTCACGCTCTTCGTCTGCCTCCTCTCTCTGGTGGCCGTCTGGTGGCCGCTCACCCGGGGCGCCCTGCTCTGCCGGCGGGCCCTCGTCGCGACGCGGATCCCGACCGGTCCCTCGAACGAAGACGACCCCGCAGCCGGCGTCTCCCGGATGATGCGCGAGGTCTTCGAGGCCTCGCGCCGCGAGCTCGCTTCCGAGCAGCCGACGCCCTTCGTGCGCGATGCCGCCAAGCAGCTCGTCGTGGAGGACTACGAGGCGCACTTCGTACAGCCGATCTCCATGTACGCCAACATCCTTCCACCGATCGGCTTCATCGGGACGACCTGCGGACTCGCGATCCTGCTCGTCTCGATGCGCGCCTCCCACGACATGCTGCAGATGGGCGCGCTCGCGCTGGCGCTCAGCTCGACGATCTTCGCGCTGATCGGGTACGCGCTCCTCGAAGGCCTGAAGATCCACCTCTACGGGCGCCTGGCGCGCTCGATCGACGCAGGGCTCGAGGGCGCGGAGGTGTCTTAGGGAGCGTCCGCACGAGGCGCCGTGCCGGGGCCGGGTGCGCCGGGCCCATGACGTCACGGAGACGACCTTCTACCGCCGGCGGAGCCCAGCTCCGCGCAGAGCTTGCGGGCCAGGCGCTCGCCGGCGAGCCGATGTCCCTCGGCGTTCCAATGCCCCTGGCAGCGCCAGGGGCCCGGGAATCCATGGACGCAGGTCGCCTCGCGCTCGGCCCACTCCTGGAGCTCCGGCGCGAGCACGAGCGACGCAATGCCCTCGGCCTCCGCAAAGGCCTGGAGGCGACGATCCGGGTAGAAGAGGTCCTCGGCGCCCACCCGCTCGGCATGACGCCGGCGGCGCTCCGGGTCGGGATGGACCTGGATGGCGTTGCTCAGAGTCATCAAGAGGAGCTCCGCCCCCTCCGCTCGCACCTCGTCTCGCATCCGGCGAATCACGCCCTCGGTGATCCGCCACGCGGATCGCCACGCCGGATCCTCGGGCTCCCGGTAGATGCCGTCGTCGAGACCGAGCTCGCTTCCCTCGCTCTCACCGCCCTCGCCCTCCGACTCGCTCTCGAGACGAGCGAGCTCGATCGCGGTCTCGACCCGTCTCTGGACATGGCGCAGGGTCTGGAGGAGACGGGAGTGCCGGAGGAGCCCATACCACAGGTCGCCCGGAAGTCCGGTCCAGCGTCGGAAGTCGGCCTCCTCCGCGTAGGACTCGTCCAGGACCAGCGCGCCGTTCTCGTCGTACTCGAAGTAGGGGCGATCGGAATCCTTCAGGGCCCGGGTATTGTTCCGGAAGTCGTTGCCCGTCAGAAAGGCCAGCACGACCCAGTCGGGATCGTAGGGAAGGCCGATCCGACGCAGGGCCAGAAGCTCCTCGGTCGTCCCGTAGCCGCGCTTGCTGACGTTGATCATCTCGACACGCCGATCGCCGAGCGCCGGGCAGGCCTCGAGGGCCCGCTCCGCCACCGACCAGAAGGCCTCCTCGAGCTCGACCTCGAAGGCGGCCGCATAGGAGTCCCCCACCACGACGATGCGCAGCGTGTCCGGGGGCTTCTCGATCGCATGCTCGACATCACGCGCGCCCTGCGAGTTCAGCGCGACCCAGGTCCGGGTCTCACCGACCGCCCAGCCTTCGGCATGCGGGATGCCCCACTCGCGCAGCCCCGGCGTCGGTCGATCCCAGGCGGGATAGGCGACGTTCGCGAGGCGCAGCGCTCCTTCGACCACGAGGAGGCCCAGAGCCAGTGCCAGGATCGGCGCCCCCACGCGCCGAGATCGAAGACTCACGATGAGACGGCTCTCCGCTTCCCGTCGCTCCGCTGCCTGCGGCTCAGGCCCGCCAGCAGAAGCACGCCCGCCATCAGGAGGACGACGGCACGCGGCTCCGGAGCCGGGATGGGCTCGCAGGCATCACCGACGCCGTCGAGGTCGGTGTCCTCCTGGGCCATCGAGCAGGATCCCTCCAGACCGCACTCCCCGTCCGAGCCACACGCCAGCCCGAGCCGCTCGGGATCCCCCGCCGTGCAGGTTCCGAAGCCCGCGGCATTCGGCGCCGCGGGACAGTTGTCGAGTCCATCGAGCTGCGTGTCCTCGTCTCGGTCGATGCCCATGCGCTGACCCGAGCCCGGCGGCACGGCGGTGTACGTGAGAGGCCCTTCCGTCG
>CAYXLY010000473.1:0-3698 GCA_964466005.1 uncultured Spirochaetaceae bacterium
CCCCGAGACCGAGTGCGCGAGAGATCTCGGCCGTGATCGCCAGTCGGGACTCCTCCAGCAAACGCCCCTCCTCCGCGAGGGCCCGCTTCTCTTCAACCGTCTCTTCGATCACCTTCGCGTCGAGCTCGATCAGCTCCGACTCTTCTCGCCGAAGAACGCTCCGCAGTCGCAGGTAGAGCTCCTCCTCCGCGTGCAGCACGACGCCCAGGCGAGCGATGTCGGCCTCCATCGAGGTCATCGGATCTTCTCCTCTCCCCCGTCCCCGGGCTCCTCGGCCTCGCTGGAGCTTTCCGAGAGCGATCCCCGGAAGCTCTCGGCGATCCCGAAATCGCCTTCCTCGGCGATGATGCGGGCGAGCTCTTCGTAGAGCTGATCCTGATACATGCGACCGGCCTCTCCGCCATCGAGCAGACCGGTGGGCTCGTCCGGAGACGCTCGCTTCAGCATCTCAGCCACGAAGTAGGCCTCGAATGCCTGCAGCGCCTTCTTCTCGTCCGCGCCACGCGCCTGCGTCCGGCCCAGGGCGTTCGTCGTCGGGAGGATCGTCGTCATCTCGGTCCCCATCACATCATCTCCACTTCCGCGGCCAGGGCTCCCGATGCCTTGATCGCCTGGATGATCGAGATCAGGTCGGTCGGCGTCGTGCCCATCGCGTTGAGCGCCCGGACGAGGTCGCCGATCGTGACGTTCTCCTCGATCACGCTCAGGTTCGACTCCTCCTCGAAGGCCTCGATGTCCGTGTTCTGGAGCCGGGTCGTCTCTCCTTCGGAGAAGGGCGCCGGCTGCGAGACCTGGTTCGTCCGATTGACGATCACCGTCAGGTTTCCGTGGGAGACCGCGACGGTCGACAGCCGGACGGCATCGCCCATCACGATGGTGCCCGTCCGCTCGTTCAGAACGATTCGAGCCGGGCCGTCGGGCACGACATCCAGGCTCTCCACGCGGGCGAGGAAGCCCACGACATCCTTGGCGTACGCCTCAGGGACCGTGAGATCGAGGGTTCCGGAGTCCCGCGCATGCGCCACGGGAGCGGCGAAGGCGTCGTTGATGCGATCGGCGGTTCGCCGGGCCGTCGTGAAATCGGGCTCGTGCAGGGAGACCTCGAACTCGTCCTTTCCGGCAATCGAGTAGGCGACCTCCCGCTCCACCGTGGCGCCGCCCACGAGCGTGGCCACCGTCGGGTGGTTCTGGGAGACCGACGCTCCGCCCCCCTGGACCGAGAATCCGCCGATCGAGAGCGCTCCCTGAGCGATCGCATAGATCTCGCCGTCCGTTCCCACGAGAGGTGTCATGAGCAACATGCCGCCCTCGAGGCTGCTGGCATCTCCGATCGAGGACACCACGGCATCGATGCGACCGCCGGCGCGCGCGAAGGGCGGCAGCTTGGCCGTCACCATGACGGCCGCGACGTTCCTGACCCGGATGAGGGCGTCGTCGATCGCGATTCCCATCTTCGCGAGCAGGCTCAGCAGCGATCTCTGGGTGAAGAACGTCTGGTCCCGATCGCCCGTGCCCCGCAATCCGACGACCAGCCCGTAGCCGATCACCTGATTGGATCGCACGCCCTTCACGGAGGCCATGTCCTTCAGGCGCGCTGCCTGGAGCGGTGCCGTCGAAGTCAGCAGGAGCGCCGCGACGACCATCACGGGCAGTCTGCGAAGGGCTCTTCTCCGACTCTCGAAGCCATCTCGACGAAACGGGCCATGCATCATCAGAAGGGGTACACCCAATCCAGGACCCGGGTCATCCAGCCCGGACGCTGCTTGTCGTCCAGAACGCCCAGGCCGTCGTAGGCCAGGCGCATCTCTGCGACCGAGTTCGAGAGGACCTGGTTCTCGATCGTGAGATCCTCGCGGCGAACGAGCCCCTCGAGGGAGATGTACTGCGCCTCGTGATTCACGACGACGGAGCGGCGCCCCCGGATGTGCAGGACCCCGTTCGGGAGCAGCCCGACCACCCGACAGGTGATCACGCCGGTGAAGCGTCCACTGCGGCTCGTCACTCCTTCTCCGTTGAACTCGCTGGTGCTCGAGCTCGAGACGAAGTTCACGGGCGTCCCTTCCTCGACCGTCGTCCCCGGATCGTCGAAGCCGAAGATCCGCAGCAGACCGCGCACGGGGCTCGTGATCAGCTTCTGGAAGCCGACCTGCGAGGAGAGGGAGGTGTCGTTGCTCCGCTGGGACTCCGTCTCCGTCCGTGCATCCCCCTCCGCACGGGTCTGCTCGACGATCACCACCGTCACGAGATCCCCGACTCGCGACGCCTTCTCGTCGAAGAACAGGAAGGAGCCCGAGCCGGTTCGCCCGCGCCAGACCGATCCCTCGGTCGGGATCACGGGGACCTCCGTCACGATGGAGTCGTAGTTCATCTCCTCGCGACCCTCGCGGAGCGAGATCTCGACACAGCCCCCCGACAGGAAAGCGATCGCCAGCAGGACGGGGGCCGTGAGAGAGGCCGAGGATCGATTCCTCCGCGGGCGTCCTTCAGAACGCGACATGCACGTTTCCCTCCCGATCGACCCGCCCCGAGATCTCCCGTCTCGAGTCCACGTTCATCACCCGGATCCACTCGCCCGACGCCCCCGGCTCCTGGGCCCTCCCGATCGCGTGGATCTGCAGACCCCCGCTCTGCAGGATCAAGGTCACCCGGTCGCCGCGCTCGACGACCGGGACCCGCTCGATCTGGGAGCTCCGGAACATTCGGCCCTCCCGGATGGAGCTTCGCAGCCGTCGACCGACGATCGCGTCCGCGTCCCGCAGGACGTCCCTCTGCATCCGTGTCGCATCGCGCTCGCCGTAGGTGAGGTCGTCCTCATCCAGGACCTCTCCACGACGCAGGTCCCGACTGGCCACGACGACGCGTTCCATCACACGGACATAGGGCGAGACGACGTGCCGTCCGACGAGCCGGTCGCCCGCGTACAGCTCGACGGTGACCGGGACACGACCTCTCAGGGGCGCCTTCGACCGCGTCTCGAGAGAGGTCCTGAGCGGCCCTGGGTTCCGCGCGCGGTCGATGTCGAACACGGCGAGCGGCGGATAGTCGATGGATACGGCTCCCGAGCCGACCTTCGCCCGCAGGAAGCGTTCCAGATCCGACCGGACCTTCGCCTCTGCAGAGTCGGCGAACGCGCTCGACGACCAGCCGAGCAGGAGCAGGAACGGGAGCAAGAGCCGTGCTCTCCATCGCATGCGCCCTGCTTCCCTTCCGAGCCCTGTCCTGATGATGCCTCGAGCCCTCATCGACTGCTTCCACCTCTCCTGACTAGCGAGCGAGCTGCGCTGCGATCTGGAGCATCTCGTCGCCTGCCTCGATGACCCGCGAGTTCACCTCGAAGGCCCGCTGGGCCAGGATCATCTGCACGAGCTCCTCGGCCACCTCGACGTTCGACCCCTCGAGGAAGCCCGCCGCGATGCTCCCGAAGCCGTTCTGGTCCGGCGTCCCGAGCTCGGGAGCTCCCGAAGCTTCCGTCACCTCCAGGAGATTGCCTCCCGTCATCCGGAGGCCCGCCGGATTCGGGAAGCGCGCGATCTGCATCTGTCCGAGATTGAGTGGCACCGTCGATCCAGCCTGGTCGGCGTTGATCGTCCCGTCGGGCAGGACCGTGATGGAGAGGGCATCCGGCGGAACCTGGACGTTCGGAATCACGGCCAGGCCCTGTGCCGTCACCAGACTGCCCTGACCGTTGAGCTTGAAGG
>CAYXLY010000474.1:0-3698 GCA_964466005.1 uncultured Spirochaetaceae bacterium
ACTTCCTGGCGAGCGAGCAATTCGATCGCGAGAGCGTCTCGGGCCTCGCCGCCAAGCTCGGCAGCTTCGAGACGATGGGCGGAGGATGGGAGCGTGAGGCCGACGTGATCGCCCTGATCGAGAGCGCGACACCGGAGGACCTGCAGCGCGTCGCCTGCCGGTACCTGGCACCCGAGGCCCTGACGCTCTCCGCGCTGATCCCCGACGAGGCGGATGCGACGCTCGACGAGGCGGCGCTGCGCGAGGCGGTCGCGCGAGGCTATTCGGCCGTCGAGAGCCGGGGCCGGCCGGGCGCGGCGGCGAAGGCCGGGCGGCCCGAGACGCTGCCGACGAGGATCGACCCCGAGGCGGTGCCCGAGACGCCGGCCGCCGTCCCCGCGCTGCGCATGCGCCCCGGAGCGGGCCGGCCGACGGCCGACGGAGCCGGGGAGCGATTCGACGCGGAGCTCGCGAACGGCTTGCGGATCCATGTGCTCCGTCGCCCGGAGATCCCGATCGCCGCGGTCCGGCTGGCCTGTCGGGGCGGCCTCCTCAGCGAGGACGAGTCGAGCTCCGGGATCTCCCGCTTTCTCGCCGCGATGTGGACGCGGGGTACGAGGCGGCATTCGGCCGCGGAGTTCGCGCGGGAGACCGAGGGGCTCGCCGCCGAGATCGACGGCTTCTCGGGGCGCAACTCGATCGGCCTCACCCTCGACAGCCTGAGCGAGACCCTCGAGCCGGCGCTCGACCTCTTCGCCGAGGCGCTGCTCGAGCCCCGCCTCGACCCCGAAGAGATCGAGCGCGAGCGCCGAGACACGCTGGCGGCCCTCGAGCGCCGCGAGGATCGACTCGGACAGAAGGCCTTCCAGCTCTTCTCGGAGACCGAGTTCGAGCGCCATCCCTATCGGCTGAGCGTGATGGGACGCGCCGAGACCGTCTCGGGCTTCGGTCCCGGCGATCTGGAGTCCCATGCCCAGAGGCTGCTGCGAGCGGATCGGGCGGCGATCTCGGTCGTCGGCGACGTCGACCCGGAGCGGGTGGCCGAGAGGCTGGCCGCGAAGCTCGGGAGTCTCCCGGGCGGCTCCGAGCCGAGCGGCGCGATGCCCGAGGAGGAGCCGCGCGGCGTGGGCCTTCGCGAGATCGAGCTCGTGAAGGATCGCGCGCAGGCGCATCTCGTCGTCGGCTTCCGCGGGCTCACCCTCGCGGATCCCGACCGCCATGCCCTCGAGCTGATCTCGCAGATCCTGGCGGGCCAGGGCGGGCGTCTCTTCCTCGAGCTGCGCGATCGGCAGAGCCTCGCCTACACCGTGGCGGCGACCAACGTCGAGGGCGTCGCGCCGGGTCATTTCTCGATCTACATCGCGACCGCACCCGACAAGATCGACCGGGCTCGCGCCGGCATCCTCGAGGAGGTCGAGCGGCTGCTCGAGCGGGCCCCGAGCGCCGAAGAGCTCGACCGCGCCATTCGTTATGCGACCGGCGGCTTCGCGATCGACTCCCAGCGCGGCCATGCCCGGGCCGCCCAGCTCGCTCTCGACTCCATCTACGGCCTGGGCCCCGACAGCACCGAGCGCTATCCGAGCCTGCTGGCGCGCGTGACGCCCGAGGACGTGCTCCGCGTGGCCCGGCGGATCTTCCGCCTCGATGCCTTCACGGTGAGCTCGGTCCACCCCTGACGTCCGGTGCGACCTCCCGCGAGATCTCCGACACGCCGACCGCTGCGCCGTCGGTGCGGGGATCCGAGCCGCCGAGGAAGACGTCGAGGTCCGCGTCGTAGACGATCGCCTCGGCTGCCGACCAGTGGCGCGAGCTCCGATCGACCGCATGGCCCCGGGCCTCGAGCGCCCGGAGAACGTCGTCGGAGATCTCGGGCTCGACGCGGAGCCGATCGGGGTCCCATTGATGGTGGTAGCGAGGCGCGGCCACTGCGGCCTGTGGATCCAGTCCCCAGTCGACGACGTCGAGGATGCTGAGCAGCGTGGTCGAGATGATGCGCGGCCCGCCCGGGCTGCCCGTCACCATGAAGACCTCACCGCCGCGATCGACGATCGTGGGCGTCATGCTCGAGAGCGGGCGCTTGCCCGGCGCGACCAGGTTGGCGCCCCGCGTGTCGATCAGGCCGTAGCTGTTGGGCGTATTCTTCGCGACGGCGAAGTCGTCCATCTCGTTGTTCAGCACGACGCCGGTTCCGGGCGCCGTGATGCCGGAGCCGAAGGGCGTGTTGATCGTCATCGTGAGCGCGACGGCCCGCCCCGAGGCGTCGGTCACCGAGAGATGGGTCGTGCCCGCGTCTTCGGGGATCCGGCCCGGCCGCTCGATGCGCGTGGCCGTCTCGGGATCGATCCGCCCGCGCTGGATCGCGGCATACTCCTTCGAGATCAGCCGAGCGAGCGGGACGTCGACGAAGTCCGTATCGCCCATGTACGCCGCCCGGTCGGCGAAAGCGAGCTTCATCGCCTCGGTCACGAGATGGATCGCCGCGGAGCCTCGCGGATGCAGGCCCGACAGCTCGAAGCCCTCGAGCACGTTCAGCGCCTGGAGCAGCACCGCACCGCCCGAAGACGGCGGCGGGAAGCTCGCCACCCGCAGGCCGCGATAGCTGCCGAGAACCGGCTCACGCCATCTCGGCCGATAGCCTCGCAGATCGTCCAGAGTGAGGAGCCCACCGCGCTCGCGGACGACGTCCACGAGGGCGCGGGCGACGGGACCGTCGCGCAGGACGCTCTCGCCGCGCGCTGCGATCAGCCGCAGCGTCTGTCCGAGATCCTTCTGGACGAGGCGCCGGCCGATCATGGAGAGCGGCCCCTCCGACGCCGCCGACTCGAAGGGTGCGAACTGGATCCGCCAGGTCTCGGGGAATCGATCCGCCGTGAGGCGCGTCTTCATGTAGCCGGCCATGCGGGCGTGATAGGGCCCGATCTCGACGCCCTCCTCCGCCAGCTCGATCGCCGGCGCGAGCACCTCGGCCAGCGGCATCGTGCCGTGTCGCTCGAGCAGCTCCAGCATCCCCGGCACGAAGGCCGGCACGGCGACGGCGAGCGCCCCGTGGACGGAGGCGCGTTCGGGCACGCCCGGCTCCGTATACATCGTAGGCCTGGCCGCCGCGGGCGCCGTCTCGCGGGCATCGAGGGCCTGGACCTCTCCCGTCTCGAGGCGGACCAGCGCGAAGGCACCGCCCCCGATTCCCGCCGAGAAGGGCTGGGCCACGCCGACGGCGAAGGCGGTGGCGACCGCGGCGTCGACGGCATTGCCGCCCTGCTCGAGGATCCGTGCGCCCGCCCGGGCAGCGGCGTGATGCGTCGAGACCACGAGCCCCGAGCGCCCCATGGCGGGCGAGCGCGCGGCCGCGCCGGCGGAGTCGGGCAGGAGCAGAGCGGGAGCGACCAGGGAGAGGCAGAGAGCGAGGGCCAGGCCGTGAGAGAGGCCTCGGAAGAGGCCCCGCGAGAGGCGCCCCGGCGCCGCGCGGGACGACCGCAAAGGCCTCATCCCACCCGGGCCTCCAGACGATGAGCAATCCATGCAGGCGACGCTATCACACGGGAGTCCGCGACCGAGGCGACCGAGGCGACCGAGTGGCCCCAGGCGTTCGGGGCGCGCGCGCTCGCGAGCGGGCCTGGCCCTTCTGCTGGCGCTCGGAATCGGGCTCGGAACGGCCTGTGACGAAACGCCCGAGGCGGCAGGACGCGACGAGAGCGAGGCGGGCGCCGACGCTCGCAGCG
>CAYXLY010000475.1:0-3679 GCA_964466005.1 uncultured Spirochaetaceae bacterium
GAGCTCGCTGCGCGATCTTCTGCTGCTGATGCCGGATCTCACGATCCTGCTGATGCGTCTGATGCGGGACCGGCGCGTGCCGCGTCTCCAGAAGGGGCTCGCCCTCAGCGGCATCGCCTACGTCCTCTCGCCCCTGGACTTCATGCCCGTGCTCTTCCTCGGCCCGCTGGGCCTGCTCGACGACCTCTTCGTCGTGGCCGCCTGCCTGTCCCGACTGCTGAACCACGTCCATCCCGACGTGGTGCGGGGCCATTGGCCCGGGCAGGGTGATGCGCTCGAGGTGATCCAGAGCGTGACCAGCTGGTTCGAGGAGGCGTTGCGCGTGCGGGTCTCGGACCTGTCGCGCTTCCTCGGCGGGCGCCGATCCTCCTGATCCGGACCGCTCCGACGCCTCCCGCCCCTCCCGACGTCGCCCGACCCTGCGCTCCGATCGCAATGGGGCGGACGCGCCGGGCGCGGGGCTCAGACGTCTCGAGCCGGAGGCATCTCGGGCAGGGCGAGTCGGCCGAGCCGGAGCCGGTCCTCTCGCGGGATGCGCCGAACGCGGCCCTCGCCGTTCACCGACGCATGCTCCGTCCGTCCGGTCAGGATCAGCTCCGCGCCCCGCGCGATCGTGTAGGCCATCGCGAGCGACGCGCCCCTCACCCACTCGAGCCAGGTCGTCACCTCGAGTCGATCATCGAAGCGGCTCGCCGAGCGATAGTCGAGCTCCACCCGGGTGACGGCGAAGTGGAGGCCCTTCTCGATCCATCGGGGATAGCTCTCGTCATGGGTCTCGAGCCAGACGACCCGCGCGTCCTCGCAGAAGCGCAGGTAGTTGGAGTGGTGGACGATGCCCATCGCGTCGGTCTCGTGGAAGCCCACCCGATGGCTCATCGTGATCGGGGTGGCCTGCGGCGGGGCCGGGGCGTTTCGGGAGGACGGGGCTCGGGACACGTGGGGCGCTCTCGATCGGGCTCGGGCGGCTACCGGCGGCGGAAGACGGCCGGCCCGGCTAAATGCGGCTGAAAGGCGGCTGAAGGGCGGCTGAAGACGGCCGAAGGCGTGAGCGAGACGGGGCTCAGAAATCGTCCTTCAGCTTGCGGATGCGGCCGAGCTCGGCGGCCGACCCGGCGCGCATGAAGGGGTTGGTCGCCTTCTCCTCGGCGATGGTGGAAGGGATCGTCATCTCGGCGGGGCCGGCCTCGTGCCAGTCCTCTGCCGCCTTCGCCCGCTGCTCCCGCACCCGCTCGTACTTCTCGCGGATCTCGGAGTTCTCGGGCTCGACGGTGAGGGCGAAGCGGAGGTTCGTCTCCGTGTATTCGTGTCCGCAGTAGACGAGGGTGTCGTCGGGGAGCGCCGCGAGCTTCACGCAGAGCGCGTCGTACATCATCTGGGCATCTCCCTCGAAGAGGCGGCCGCAGCCCCCTGCGAAGAGCATGTCGCCCGTGAAGACGACCTTCGCGTCGTCGAAGACGTAGGCCACGTGCCCCATCGTGTGGGAGGGGATGAAGAGGACCCGGCCGCGCTGGCGGCCGATCGTGATCTCGTCGCCCTCCTCGACCCCGTCCGTCATGCCGGGCAGTCGCTCTGCGTCCGAGACATGGCCATGGACCGGGACCCCATAGCGCTCGGCGAGCTCGGGGTTCGCCATCGCATGGTCGGGATGGTGATGGGTCGAGAGGATCCGCTCGACGGTCGCGCTCGTCGCCCGGACCCGCTCGACGACGGGATCGGCCTCGGGTGCGTCGACGATCGCGGCGGACCGTGTCTCGTCACAGATCACGAGGTAGGTGTAGTTGTCGCGCAGGGTCGGGATGCGTTCGATCTGAAGGCCCATGCCGGAAAGCTAGCAATCCCTCTGCGAGAGCGCGCATCCGCACGGAGCGGGGCCCCGAGCAGGTCCGGATCGGACCCGAGGGACCTCCAAGGAGAGGACACTCGCTTCAGAGCAGGTCGAGCTGCTCGTGGGGATCGGGCGGATCCGTCGGAGCGGCCGGGCTCGTCGGTCCGGACTCCGGCGGATCGCTCCGGGTGGTCTCCTCCGGCGGCCGTGCCTCGACGGTCGTATCGGCGCGTGTCCACAGCGGACATCGATCCCTGTACTCGCACCAGCCGCAGAGCGCCGTCTTGCGCGCGGGGTAGGCGTCGGCGCTCTCGATCTCCGCGATGCGCTCGATCGTGGCGCGACGCAGCGCGGAGAGGTCCTCCGGCTCCCGCGTCGAGACCCGGGTCACGTCCTTGGCCACGTAGTGCCAGACCAGACGGAAGGGCTGATCCTCCCCGTACTCCCTCGCGAGGCCGATCTGGTAGAGGGCCAGCTGGCGATCGCCGTCGAGGCTCTTCTGGCTCGGAACCCGGGCGCCGGTCTTGTAGTCGTGCACCTCGATCACGCCGTCCCGGGCGCGGGAGACGCGGTCGATGATGCCCTGCATCTTGTAGCGGCCCTCGTCGTCGAGAGGGAAGACCACCCGCTTCTCGATCCCGAGGGTCTCGTCGCCGTCGAAGGGATAGTGGCGCAGGTAGTAGCTGCGCAGGCAACGCTCGCCGAGCTCCCGGTAGAAGGAGAGCGGCGTGCCCTCCCGGACGATGCGAACGCGTTCCGCGTCCCAGGTGTCTTCCCAGAGCTTCTGATAGCGGTCGACGACCTTCTCGATGCCCGGAATCTGTCCCCGCCCCACGAAGAGGTAGAGACGCTCCAGGATCTCGTGGACGCGCTTGCCCACGAAGGCCTCGATCGACTCCGTCTCGCTCGGGATCTTCTGGATGTAGCGGAACTCGAACTGCTTGGGACAGTTCTCGAAGCTCGAGAGTCGGGAATGGCTGTAGAGCGGGGCCAAACGATCTCCAGCGGGCAGGGGATGCACGCGGTGCGCGCGAGCGCTGGGAGGATAGGGCCTTCCGGCGCGAGCTGCCGGCTCCGCGCGCGAGGCGCGGGGGGCGTGTGTGCTTGGCTCGGATGTGGGGCATCCTATGCTCGGGAATGTCCGGGGGCGTCGGCGCGGCCAGAGATCGGGGTGGCGCGGGCGAGCGGAGAGAGAGCGGAGCGAGCGGAGACGGAGAGAGCGCCCGGCCCGGGCGGCCCGGCTCGCGCCCGCCGATTCTTTTCCGGCCCCGACCCGAGCCGGGCCGGAGTGAGGAGTCCAGCATGGCCAGCAATGCGAGGCCGACCCCGATGCGCAAGCCGCGCTCTGCCACGACCCGTTCGAGCGAGTCCTTCAGCTGCCCTGAAGAGGTGCTCGAGGCGGCGGTCGAGGGCCTGGCCGGATGCGAGGGCACGGCCCTCTCCCAGACGGTCTGCGGAGGCATCGTCGATCCGAACGAGGTCGTCGAGTGGGTGGATCGTGCGAAGCAGCTCCTGCGCTTCCGGGTCGACCGGTCCGAGCTGCGCTCCGAGGTGCCGCTGATCGCGAGCGGTCTCCATGCCCTGCTCGAGCAGGTCGGGCTGCCCGAGCCGCTCACGCCGGAGGAGCTGACGGTGCGGTTCGTGGGGCGTCTCGTCGAGCTGCGACGGATGCTCTCGCTGGATGTGGAGGCGGCGTTCGCCGGCGATCCGGCGGCGAAGGGCTACGACGAGATCGTGCTCGCCTATCCGGCGATCCGGGCCCTCGCGATCCATCGGATCGCCCACGAGCTCCACGGCTACGGCGTGCCGCTGCTGCCGCGAATCATGAGCGAGTATGCCCACGACCGCACGGGG
>CAYXLY010000476.1:0-3677 GCA_964466005.1 uncultured Spirochaetaceae bacterium
CGAGATTCTCCGGAGTGACTGGAGTTCAGACGTGTGCTCTTCCGATCTCCCCCGGGCAGGCGGGCGGCGCTCGGGATCACCGGCTCGCCCGCCTCGTTGCGCAGGAACAGTGAGAGGGAGATCGCCGCCTCGCGGGCATCCCGCTCGGCGCCCCGAAGTCGGATCGCCCGGTCGACGATCAAGCGTTCGTTGTCGGCGAGCTGGATGCGCGGGATGGCGCCGCGTTCGGCGCGGCCCTCGAACTGGGCGCGGCGATCCCGCGCGGTCTCGAGCAGCTCCCTCTCGACCTCGACGTTGAGCCCCATCGCGACCCAGTTCCAGAAGGCCTCGCTCGCGCTGCGCATGATCTCGATGCGCTCGATCTGGATCCGGGGCTGCGCCGCGCGTTGATTGATCTCGCGGGTCCGGATCCGGGTCCGATCCGCATCGACGGCGCGATCCTTGAGAAGGGGAATCTCGATGCCCGCCCGGAGCTCCCCGTCCTCGTTCGTCTTGTCGTCGCCGAGATAGGAGGGAAAGTCGCCTCGTCCGACCCGGTATCCGGCGAAGAGCCGACTGCCCCAGATGCGAGTGGGCTGCTCGATTCCCACGGCGCCCGTGTAGTAGTCGTAGAAGCCCGTCGGCGCCGCGGTACCCGATGCCTGGAGCCGGGTGTCGAAGGCACCTCGGGCTTCCATCAGCGCGGCCTCGGCCTGCTCGACCTCGAGCAGGGCCGCCTGGAGCAGGGGATAGGAGCGGTCGACCGACTCGAGGACGTCGCCGAGCTCGAGGGGCGTCGACGGATCGGATCCGACGATGACGAGGGGGTCGGGCTCCTGCGCGAAGGCGGTCGAGCCGAGCAGCAGGCCGATCCCCAGAGTCATGAT
Organism: uncultured Spirochaetaceae bacterium; assembly: GCA_964466005.1. Lineage (GTDB taxonomy): Bacteria > Myxococcota_A > UBA9160 > UBA9160 > UBA4427 > UBA4427. Next base: position 867 of record CAYXLY010000476.1, read on the forward strand.
CGCGTCCCGAGCACCTCGGAGCATCACGCGTCGGAGCCTGCCTTCGCGGTGGAGGATGAGGCGTTCGGCTGCATGGCGACCGTCGGGGGAAATCCGTTCGCCTGTCGCCAGAGCTCGTAGCCGAGACTCACGCGATCCAGGAGCACGAATCCATTCGCACGCGCGCCCTGGCGGAGCAGGTCGCGACTCGGCCAGGGCTCGTCTTCCGGGTCGGGCACGACGAGGATCCGGAAGCGTCCCTGACCATCGCCATTGGGATCGACGAGCGAGACACGGCCGCCGAAGGTGCCGACGGCGACCGAAGGCCATCCGCCGAACTGCACACCGGGCCAGCCCTCGAATTGCAGGCGCACGGCGCGTCCCTCCCGAATCAGGGGGACGTGATTGCCGTCGACCCAGAGCTCCACGGCCTGGCTCTCCGCATTGGGCATCAAGGCGACCATCGGATCTCCGGCCTTCACGAGCTCCGCACCCGGACTGGCATAGAGCCGGAAGACCGTCCCCGAGCGGGGCGCGGTGATCAGCTGGGTGTTCTGCTGTGCGATCCGGACGTCGAGCGACGAGATCTGTTCCTGCTTGGTCGCCACCTCGGACTGGGCACTCTGGCTCGCGGCTCTCGCCGACTCGATCCGGGCCTGCGCCTCGGTCTGGATCCGGCCGAGCTCCGACCGGCGAGCCTGCTCCTTGTTCAAGCTCGCGCCGAGGGCCTGTCGGCGTTGCTCGAGCTCGGCCTGCGACTGCTTGAAGATCCGGTCCGCGACCTCGAACTCGAGCTCCGAGGCGAGCCCTTCCCGTTCGAGCTGCCTCTGTCGCTCGAAGTTGAGGCGCGCCTGCTGCGCGGCGGCCTCGGCCGCCTCGACGGCATGGCGAGCGGAGCGGACGTCTGCGGAGGCCACCTCGATCAGGCTCTGGGCAGCCTGGACGCCGAGATCCCGGGCGCTGGTCAACGCCTCGACCTGCGTGGCGTAGACCCGCACCTTCTCCCGCGCGGCCTCGAGCTGGGTCTCGAGGGCCGTCCTCTGCTGTCGCAGGCGCATCATGATGGAGGGATCGTTGTCGACGATCTCGAGCAGGGGATCGCCTTCCTCGACTCTCGAGCCCTCGATGACCCACGCCTTGCGCACCCGTCCGCCCACGGGAGCCGCCACCATCTGGATCCGATCGAAGGGGTTCAACGCCGAGACGCGGCCCGCGGCGGGCACGTTCTGCTGCCACGGGGTCACGATCAGCGTGAGGATCGATAGAACGAAGAGGAGGAGCACGAGCCGAACGAAGACACGGAGCGCGTTCGGTCCGCGGACGAGCTGGAGCGTCGAGAGATTCTCGTTGTGGCGAGTCACGGAGCGCATCATCGTGTCGGCTCTCCGTCGGAGTCTCGGGGGGCGCCCTCCTCCTCGGTCCGTGCGACCGGCAGCGCTCCCGCACGCTCGCGCCAGAGCTCGGGGTCGCCGAGCGTCAGCCGTCGGGAGCATCGCGCGAGGACGTCCTCCCGCTCCGAGACGACGAGCAGGGTCCAGGGCGCGCGAGCATCGAAGAGCATCTCGCAGATCCTCTCGCGGGCGTTCGGATCGAGATCCTCGAGCGCCCGATCGACGAGCAGGAGTCTCGGCCGCGCAAGGATCGCGCGAGCCAGGGCGAGGCGACTGGCCTGGACCTGCGAGAGCGGGCGGCCTCCGGGAGCGAGCCGCGTCTCGATCCCATCGGGCAGGGTGCTGATCTCCTCGAGCAGGCCGACTGCGTCGAGGGCACGACGCACGTCCTCGCTGGAGAACTGGTGACGGCCGACGCGGATGTTCTCCCGGAGGGTCCCCGAGAAGATCTCGGGCTCTCGGACGAGGGCCACCTGGCTTCGCAAGGACTCGAGCCGGATGTCGCGGTAATCCTGACCATCGATCGTGATGCTACCGGCTCCCGGTTGTCTCAGACCGAAGAGCAGGTCGAGGAGGGCGCTCTTGCCCGTGCCCATGGCGCCTTCGATCGCCAGGCGCTCTCCGGCCTCGATCCGCAGGTCGAGATCGTCGAAGACGCGGTTCGGTCCGTAGCCGAAGGCGACGCCGGAGAGCTCGACGGTGGCGGGGCCTCCGTGCGGCAGGACGTCGCTGCCGTCCTCTCGCTCGAGCGGGAGATCGATGAGGGTGGAGAGCTTGTCCATGGCGGCCAGCAGGTCGTAGAAGCGCTCGAGCTGCTTTCCGAACTTCGCGACGGCTGCCACGATCACCGTGATGATCAGCTCCGAGGCGACCAGCTGTCCCAGCGTGAGCTGGCCCTGCACGACCAGGACGCCTCCGAGCGCGAGCAGGGCGCTGTTGGCGAGAACCTGGAGCACCAGCGCGCCGATCATCTGTCGAAGCACGATGCGGTAGTGCCCGCTCCGCGCCCCGATATAGGTCGAGGCCAGCGCATCCGCCCGATCCCGGGCGTAGCTGCGCTGATCGGCATCCCGGAACGTCGAGGCGTGGAGCGCGAGCTCCTCGAGCCAGCCCACGACCTCGTACTTCGCCTTGGACTCGGCGATGGCCGTCCGCACCGCTCCCCGACCCATGACGAGCACCACGACGATGATCCCGGCGATCAGGAGGCCGCTGAACGCCAGCATCAGCGGATGGTAGAAGGACAACACGATCAAGCCGACGGTCGTCTGCAGGAGGACGGTCGTGCCGTCGAGAAGCAGGAGCGAGCCGACCTTCTGCACGGTCACCACGTCGAAGACCCGATTGACGAGCTCCGGTCCGTGATGCCGGTCGAAGGCCCTGGCATGGACCCGGGGAAGCCTCTCGGCCACGTCCAGGATGACCCGAGCGAAGATCCGGC
>CAYXLY010000477.1:0-3675 GCA_964466005.1 uncultured Spirochaetaceae bacterium
AGGGGCGCCTGCGAAAGCGGCTCTTCGAGATCTCCCGGGAGTGATCGTGACCTGGGAGCCCCTTCTACCTTTACCATCTTTGGTAAGGAGCTGGTGAGCGCGCGGGGAATCGAACCCCGAACCTAGTGGTTAAGAGCCACTTGCTCTGCCAATTGAGCTACGCGCCCGGGCCAACATTAGGGGGCCGAGGCCTCCAGATCAAGAGCCTCGCAGCCTCTCGCGCTTCATTCCAGGCTCCGCTCCGAACCCCCCGCCGCCCGGGGTCTCGATCCAGAGGACGTCCCCCGCCGCGAGCTCCAGTGTCTGGCATCCCGCCAGATCCTGGATCTCGCCGCTGCGCCCGCGAGCCACGCGATTGCGACCCTTCGCCCCCGGCTCGCCGCCCTCGAGGCCAAAGGGCGCCCGAACGCGACGCTCGCAGAGAAGCGAGACGGTCACGGGACGCAGGAAGAGATATCGACGCACGACCCCCTCTCCACCATGATGCCGCCCGCGACCGCCCGATCCGGCCCGCAGGCCGAACTCGAGCAGTCGCACCGGGAAGCGCGACTCGAGCAGCTCGGGATCGGTGATCCGGGTATTGGTCATGTGCGTGTGGACGCCGCTCGCGCCGTCCCTCTCCGGGGTGGCGCCCGCCCCACCGCCGAGGGTCTCGTAGTAGCCGAACGCATGGTCACCGAAGGTCACGTTGTTCATCGTCCCCTGACTCGCCGCCGCTCTTCCGAGCGCCCCGAGCAGGACGTCGACGACACGCTGGGAGGTCTCGACGTTGCCTCCGACGACGGCCGCGCCACGCGGCGGATCGAGGATCGACCCGGGCGGGATCCGGATCTCGACCGGAGCGAGACAGCCGCCGTTCAAGGGGATCCGTTCGGCGACCAGGGATCGCAGCACGTAGATCACGGCCGACCGCACGACGGCCCGGGGTGCGTTCAGATTGCCGGCCGACGCGGGCCCCGTGCCCTCGAAGTCGATCTCCATGCGAGCCGCCAGACCCTCCTCCATCGCAGGCGAGACGCCGCCGGAGCCCCCACGCGTCTTCGCGATTCGAAGAGTGACGGCGACCGGCGTGCCGTCGTCGAGGGCATCGACGAAGCGGTGCTCGCCCTCGTCGAGACGGGCCAGCTCGCGAGCGACCTTGGTCGCGGCGGCCGCCTGGAGCTGATCCATCGTGACCCGGACGACCTCCTCCCCGACCTCCTCGACCAGCTCCGCGAGCAGGCGGGAGCCCGTCCGGGTCGCCGCGACCATCGCCTCGAGGTCGGCCACGTTGTCGTCGGGGCGGCGAGCCGGATGGGGGCCCCGGGCCAGCACCGACCGGATCCGCGCCTCCTCGAATCGCCCCTCCCGGACCAGTCGGAAAGGCTCGATCAGGACCCCCTCCTCCTCCAGACACCGCGAGTCCGACGGCATCGAGCCGGGCGTCTTGCCTCCGAGATCGGCGTGGTGTCCCCGGCTCGCGACGAAGAAGCGGGGGCTCTCGCGATCGGGCAGGAAGACCGGCGTCACCACCGTCACGTCGGGCAGGTGGGAGCCTCCTTCGAAGGGATCGTTGGTCACGATCACGTCGCCCGGGGCGAAGGGCTCGAAGCGCGCCCGCATCGCGGCCACCGTGTCGGACATCGCGCCGAGATGGACCGGGATATGGGGCGCATTGGCGACCAGCCCCCCTTCGGCGTCGAAGACGGCGCAGGAGTAGTCGAGGCGCTCCTTGATGTTCGTCGAGATGGCGGTGTTCCGCAGCACGGCGCCCATCTGCTCCGCGATCGACATCAGGCGGTTCCCCAGCACCTCGAGTCGCACCGGGTCCGCCTCCGTCAGGTCGGGCGTCGTCTCCGTCGGGGCCGCAAGCGCATTGATCGCACGCAGACGGAAGACGCTCCGCGGGTCGACCTCGAGCTCGAAGTCCGGATCGAGGACGACCGTCCCGGTCGCCTCGAGGATCAGGGCCGGACCCGCCAGCCGGTCCCCCGGCCCGAGCGCCTCCCGCTCGTAGACCGGCACACGCGCCCGACCGACGCCGGGCAGCCAGGCCTCGTCCCAGCGAAGCGGGGACGGGGCCCTGCGATCCGCGCTCGGCCTGCGCGGGTCGAAGCGCGCCTGCGCGGCCGGATCCGCCTGGCTCTCCGCTCGCAGACGCAGCGCCTTCACCTCGACCTCGCGATCCGGTCGGACGTAGCCGAACCGATCCCGATGAGCCGCCTCGAAGGCCGCGTGCCAGGCCGTCGCGCTCGTGGGCGAGTCGGGCGCCGGGACCGGCAGCGCCGTCTCGGTCCCCGCATAACGAAGGTCGAGGCTCCGCTCGAGCCCGATCCGGGCTGCGGGAATCCCCTCGACCGCCAGGACCGCGACCCCTTCCTTCTCGAGCCGGCGCCAGTCGGCCTCCCAGGTCTCGGGCAATGCGCCCTCGCGCGGCAGCAGGCGCCCCAGCCCGTCGCGCGACCCGTCCCAGGTCGTCTCCGCGATGCCGATGCCGTAGGCCGAGAGCAGGCCCGCATACGGATGGAGCAGGATCTCGCGGATGCCGAGACGCCGCGCGATCGCGCAGACGTGCTGACCGCTCGCGCCCCCGAAGCCCACGAGTACGTGGTCGCGCGGATCGGCGCCGCGCGCCACCGACACCTCGGCGATGGCCTGGGCCATGCTGGCATTGGCGATCTCGAAGAAGCCCGACGCGACCTCGTCCACGTCGCGCTCGAAGCCCGCCTCCCGAAGACGTTCCACCATGGCGCCCAGAGCCTCGATCACCCGCTCCCGATCGAGCTCGAAGGGAAAGCGATCCGGTGCCACGCGACCGAGCGCGAGATCGATGTCGGTCACCGTCAGCTCGCAGGCGGTCGCTTCGCCGCGCTCGTTCCGACGCCCGTAGCAGAGCGGACCGGGATTCGAGCCTGCGCTCTCGGGCCCCACGGTGAGTCGGATCCCGTCGAAGCGGCAGAGCGAGCCGCCCCCGGCGGCCACCGTGTGGATCCGCAGCATCGGCGCCTTCACGCGGACCCCGCCGACCTCGCTCTCGAAGACGCGATCGAGCCGCTCTCCCTCGATCAACGAGACGTCGGTCGAGGTGCCACCCATGTCGAAGCCGATGGCGCGGTCGAAGCCCGCCTCCCGCGCCACGCGACGCGCCGCGACGACGCCGCCGGCGGGTCCGGAAAGGAGCGCGTGGGGCCCCCGAAAGCGCGCCAGGTCGGTGAGCCCGCCGGAGGATTGCATGAGGTCGAGCTTCGCGGCCGGGAGTCGTGAGCGCAGGGACTCCAGATGGCCGCGCAGGAGGGGGGTCAGGTAGGCGTCGACGATCGCCGTCTCGCCGCGCGAGAGGAAGCCGATCTCGCGGGCCAGCTCGTGGGACCCGACGACGTGGACGAAGCCCAGCTCACGCGCGAGCGCAGCCAGCCGCTGCTCGTCTTCGGGATGCGCGTGGGCGTGCATCCAGGCGATGGCGACGGCCTCGGCGCCCTCGCTGCGGGCCTGAAGCAGCGCTTCCCGCGCCTCCGCGAGATCGAGCGGCTCGATCTCGCGACCCGCCGCGTCGCGCCGTCCCCGGATCTCGACCCACTCCTGCGGAAGGGGGCTCGGTCGGTCGATGTCGAGCGCGAAGAGATCGGGTCGCTCCTGCGTCCCGATCCGGAAGACGTCCGAAAGGCCCCGATTCGTCACCAGGGCAGTCGGGACGCC
>CAYXLY010000478.1:0-3673 GCA_964466005.1 uncultured Spirochaetaceae bacterium
CCGCTCCCGACACCGCCGACAGCGCCAGCGCGAGACCCGCGTGCGCGCCAGCCGTGTCGCCTGACACACCGGACAGCGATGCACCCATCCCCCCGCCCGGACGAGCTCGACGCGTCGCGCCTCCGGCAGCTCCTCGAGCGGAATGCGCACGCGCGCACGCAGCCCCGCGCGCTCCATGAAGCCGCGCCACTCGCGCCCATGCGGCCGGACCGAGCGGCCATGGACGCGGTGGACGGCGGCGTGGGCCGCCTCATGGCAGAGCACCTCCTCGAGCAGCGCCGCCGGGGCCTCGAAGAGCCACACCGCCAGCGCGATCTCGTCCCGCGCCGCGCGGTAGCTCCCGAGCGACCGCCTCATGCGCGTGCTCGCCCGCAGCCGCAGCTCCTTGCCCATCCGCGGCACGCCCCAGAGCGCGGCCCAGCGGACGAGGTCGCCCCGGAGCGCCTCGAGTTGCCCGGTTTCCAGCGCCTTCACGCCTCCCTCCTTAGCACGAACCGGGGCGGAGCAGGGGCTTCGCGCCGGAAAGGCCCCGGTTCCGAGGCCGGGGTTCTCCGTTATAGTCCGGCGGGCGAAACAAATCGCGTCCACTCGCCGCCGCGGCCCCCGCCATCGCAGCGTCGACGGAGCGGTGAAGCGTCGGAGCCAGGATCGGTCCTTCATGCCCAAGCCTTCGCTCTCGCGCCCGCTTCCGCTCGCTCTCTGCCCCGGTCTCCCCGCCTCTGCCTGGCGCGCGACCGGAATGAAGCTCTCTCGGCCGAGCTCCCCTCCGGCCTCCTCTCTCGGGCTTCCTCTCCTGCTCTCCCTCCTCCTCCTGCAGGCCGCCTGCGTCTTCCCCCCGCCCTATCGCGAGGTCCCCAGCTACCCGGTGCGCTTCGCCGACATCGAGACCGTCACGCTGATCCCGCCCCAGGTCACGATCTCGGCGGTCTCGTCCGGGGACGTCGCGCTCGAGGTGCAGGAGTGGACCGATGCCGCCTACGAGAATGCGAAGGCGGCGGTCCAGGCCCGGGTCGAGGGCATGGGCAAGCGCTTCGTGCCCTTCGCCGGGAGCCGGGGGCCGCGTCCGGATCTGCGGGTCGACGGCGGGGACGTGAACGCGCGCGTGGAGCTCACGCCGGCGGGCGAGAGCTGGCTGCTCTTCGAGTCCGCACGGGAGGCCATCCTCCGCCATACCTACGATCCGACCCAGGTCTTCCCCGATCGCATGAAGAACTTCGACTATACGCTCGGCGAGGAGGCCCGGTCGATGCTGGCGGGCACACCGGCGGACGCCTTCCTGCTCATGATCGCGCGCGACTCGGTGCCCACGACCGATCGCCAGGCGCTGGTCGGCGTCGGGGCCGCGGCGGCGCTCTATACCGGCAGCTATGGCGGACCGGGCACGACGCCGGCCGAGCTGACGGTGGCGCTCGTCGAGAGTCGGTCGGGTGAGATCCTCTGGTTCAACCACGTCTCGATGCCGCTCACCGACCTGCGCGACCCCGCCTCGAGCGCGAAGCTCGTGGACCTCGTGCTGAAGGGGATGTCGCGATGAGCTGCCGCCCCGGCGCCCGGCTGGCCGTCCTCCGCCTGCTCGTCGCACTCTTCCTGGCCTTCTCCGCCGGCTGTGTCATGCCGCCCCTCCAGCCGCTCGGCGCGGAGCGGACGGCCGAGGACCTCGAGGTCGACGAGGCGGCGCTCTGGAAGCAGACGCGACAGGTCCAGTTCGAGGTCGAGTCGAGCGGGCTGGTGCTGGAGGACGAGACGCTCGACGCCTACCTGGAGAGCGTGCTCCAGCGCGTGACGCCCGCAGAGCTCCGCACGGCAGGACTCGCGCCGCGCGTCCAGGTCATCTCGGACGTCCGCATCCACGGCTACTCCTTCGCAAACGGCGTCATCTACCTGCATACGGCGCTGCTCTCGCGCATGCAGGACGAGACGCAGCTGGCGACCGTGCTGACCCGGGAGCTCGCCCACGTCATCCATCGCCATACGCTTCGCCTCAAGCGCGACGAGAAGGTCCGGGCCGACGTGATGGCGTGGCTCGGCGTCGGTGCCTCGATCTCGGACTACGGCGGAAACGTGAAGCTGCTCGCCCAGGCCTTCTCGGTCTCCTCGGCGCTGGGCTTTCCGTATGCGCTCGAGGTCACGGCCGACGAGGAGGGGCTCGCCCTGCTCGCGGCGGCGGGCTACGACGTGCGCGAGGCGCCCGACTTCTTCCAGGGCACGGTCGACTATCTCGCGGAGATCCACACCCAGGGTCCCGCGGCCTGGCTGCCCTTCGCCGCGCCCGCGCCGATGACGGCGCGCATCGCCGGCTACCGCAAGATCATCGCGGCCGACTACGCCGACTCCGGCGGCCAGGCAGCCGCCGACGGCGGCGCCCATCCCCTGCGGCCGCCGATCGCCGATCCCCCGACCTTCCGGCGCAAGGTCCAGGCCGCGACCCTGCGCCAGGCCGAGCTCGAGCTCTCGGCTGGCCTCTTCGTCTCGGCCGAGAAGACCGCGCGCCTCGCGATCGAGTCGTCGCCCCGGGATCCGGCCTGCTGGCTGCTGCTCGGCCGCGCGCTCCAGGGGCAGCGCAACCAGCCGATCAAGGGCCGACCCGTTCCCCCGATCAAGAGCCTGCGCGAGACCTATGCCCGTATCCTCGAGATCGACTCCGCCCAGCCGGCCGCGCTGCGGGAGCTCGGCCTGACCTACTACCAGACGACGGCTCGCCGCCGTCCGCGCGAGTCTTCGAGGCAGGCCCTCGACTACTTCCGTCGCTACCTCGCCGCGGCGCCCCGGGCGCCGGATGCCGACTACATCCGCGCCTACCTGGGCGAGCTCGAGGAGGAGCTGGCCGAATGAGCCGACGACGAGACCGAGATCGGGACCGCGAACGAGATCGAGCCTGCGAACGGAGCCCCGCCCGGGCCCACGGCGGCTCTGGAGATCGCGACCCGTGGCGAGACCGCGGCGGCTTCGCAGTCCGCCACCGGAGCCGATCCCGTGCCGCCCGTGCCGCCCGCGCCGAGAGCCCCGCCCGAAGAAGCTCGCTCGGCATCGCCGCGCTGGCTGCGGGGATCGCGCTCCTGGGGACGGCCTGTGCCCCGATCTGGACGCCCGTCGCGCCGAGCAGCACGCCGACGCCCCTGGCGACGATCCAGCTCGAGGCGCGGCTGCCGCGGGGCTGGATGGTCTCGTCCTACGAGACGCTCGGCGGCTTCTGGCATCTCACCCGTCACGGCGACGAGCTCGAGCACATCTACCTCCGCCGCTGGCCCCGCTCGAAGGTCGTGAAGGGCACCAATCGCGCCCTGCGTGACGGCATCACGATCCGCGAGATCGCCGCCCTCTCCCTCGACAGTCGCCGGCTCGACGAGAACGTGGGCAGCCTCGAGCTGCTCTCGAACAAGCCCACCCGGGTCGCGAACCGCGAATGCTATCGGCTCGACTATCGCTACCGGACCGCGAACGCCCTGCCGCGCCGGACCATCGAGTACGGCTGTCCGGTCGGTCCCTGGATCTACCGCTTCGAGTTCAACGCCGCCGCCCAGCACTATTTCGAGCGCCATCTCGAGGAGTTCGAGGAGATGGTCGGCTCGATCGTCTTCAAGGTGCCGGGCGCGTGAGGGATGCCGGGCGCGTGAGAGATGGCCGGCGCACGAGACGATCCGCGCGGCAGTCCGCCCGGGCCGCGATCGCGCCC
>CAYXLY010000479.1:0-3670 GCA_964466005.1 uncultured Spirochaetaceae bacterium
CCCCATCCCGAAGAGCAGTGCCGTGCAGAGCTACGGGACCAGGGTCCAATCCGCCGCGGCCGGATCGAAGCCGGTGCACGGGAAGTCCGCGGCCAGGTCGTACAACGCCGCTCCCGTCGAGCCCTGCAGGCCCACCATGTTGGCGAGCAGGGCACCGCTGAAGTCTGCCCCTTCGACGTCGAATCCGAAGCCGATCGTCGCTGCCGTGAGATTCGCATTCGAGAAGTTGGCGCCGCTGACCACCCCCCCGGCGATCGAAGCCCCTGTGAGCGTGGCGTTCGAGAAATCGGCACCCACAGCAGAGAACGCGAACGAGCGGAAGCGGGAGAGATTCGCGCTTCTGAAGGTCGCCCCGTCCAAGAGAGGTAACTCCCAACCCGCGTCCCTCATGTCGACGGAGTCCAGATTGGCATCGACGAAATTCGCGTCCTCGCCAAGCGTGTCTCGCAGATCCGCTCCCACGAGATTCGCCCCCTGGAAGCGTCCATTCATGTTCGCGAAGCGCAGGTCTGCACCGACGAAAGTCGAGTCATCTGCGATCGTCTCGAAGAAGCTGGCGCGTTGAAGCAGAGCCCCACTGAAATCCGCGTCCGTCAGCAGCGCCTCTTTGAAAGAGGCATCCGCCATGCTGGCATTCCGCAGGTCCGCGCTGCCGAGCACCGCAGAGACGAGCGATGCGCCGCTCGCGATCACGCCGGGCTCCAGGTCCGGACCGGAGTAGAAGTGGTCACCGCCACCGTCCCGGTACTGAATGGGATCGACGATCGTCCCATCTCTCTGCTGATAGCTGGCAGCCATGGCCGCCGAATCCGAGAAGAGACGGAGCAAGACGGCCAGAAGAACGAACGAAATGCGCGAGTCCATGACTCTCCGTTCCCAGGGGTCGCGTTCGTTAGGCCAACCTCCCACAACCCCCCGAGGATATCAAGCCGTTCGTCAGCCCTTTTCTGTGCTGCTGCAGGGCAGGGTCGAGTGGCTGCAACGCCGATGGCGGGCCTGGCTCGGGCGCCCGGGCCCGGGCGAGCACTCGAAGGAGTCGGCCGTAGACTGAGTCGTCCCCTGCCCGGCCCCGATTCCATCGCCGTATTTCGCCGTTTGCGCCGTCCGGAACGAGGCTCCATGAGGCCCGATGCGGTCCTCTGCGGGTCCTGAGCGCTATGTCAGCGTTTCTTCTTGTCCCTCTTCGAAGCGTCGAACCCGAGGGTCGGGGGTTCGAATCCCTCCCGGCGTACCACTCGACTCCAAGCACTCAGGCGGTCCCTTGTCAGGTCCGTGTTCCAGGCAGCCTGATGATCCATCGGCTCCGTGCCGAGCGATAGAGCGGATCTCGCTGCGGCTCAACGTAGTTGGGTACCGACCTCGCTGCAGCGCACCGTGTTGAATCCAGGCACGGTCGGTCACGCGTGGGTCACAGGGCCGGCGGCGCCAGCCGTCAGCGAGCCGCGCGGAAGAGCGAGTCGAGGCGCGCTTTCGCTGCCGCGTTTCCAGCGGCGGCGCGTCGGGCGTCCCCAGTCCCGAGAGATTCGGGGCCTGCCGGGTGCCGTCCGCTCGGTCGAGGCTCCTGGGAAGAGGCTACCTCTCCCCGGTGGGGGTCATTCGTCCGAAACGGACACATCGGTGGTGGCGGGAACGCAGCTCGTTTCGCCCATGAGCGGCCTGGTGCTATCCCTTGCTGCCACCTTTCGGGGCGGAGCGGCGGTTCGGAGGGCCACTGCCGATCAATCCGCCGCGCTCCTGACTCGTCCATATCGTCGAACGACGGCCGCGACGCTGCGCGCGGCAGAGGGGTTTCCGTGAAACAAGCGCGCAGGATCGTCAATCCGACAAAGCTCGGAAGTGTCGGCTACCGGCTCATCGGCACCACCGACATCGACGGCAATGGCACCGCCCACGAGATCGCCGACGTCGACCCGCTGGTGCTGTTCGACTTCGTCCGGATCGATCCGGCGAAGCCGATGCCCCATCGACCCCACCCGCATCACGGGCTGACCGCCATGAGCTTTCTGCCGCAGCGTGGCACATGGCGAGCCTGGGACAGCCTGGCTGGAGACACCGACGACGCGCTGCACGCCGGCGGCCTCTACTACGTACACGCAGGGCGGCCGGCCTTCCACCACGAGTACGCTGCACCCGAGGCCGTGGCGGCAGGCGAGATCATCGAATTCGTACAGCTCGTCTGGAACGCCACCGATGAAGACGATGTTCGAACCATCGTCATCCAGCCCGATGAGGTGCCGGTGGTGAGCGTCGGCGATGCGCGCATCCGCGTGCTCGCCGGGGACATCGGTGGGATGAGCGGCGCGCAACCCTTCAGCCGCCGGAAGATTCTCTACGGCTACGTCGAACTGGACCCAGGCGGGGCAACCACGCTCGACATTCCGTCCAGCATGAACGGCATGCTGTTCGTCATCGACGGAGCGATTCGTTCGGGCGATGACGTCGTGGGCCAGCATCAGATGATGATCTTCGGCGATGACGACCGAGCCCCGATGATCGAGAACGACGCTGCGGGTCGCGAGACGCGCTTCCTCATCGCCGCCGGCGAGCCGGTCGGACGCCCCTTCGTGAAGCTGCTCGGCGTGGGCGGGTTCATCATCGGGGAGAACGAGGCCAGCGTGCGGCAGACGATGGAAGAACTCACCGCGCAGAGCGAGGCGCTGAAGCGCGAAGTGCCCCACTACTTCTCGCCGGAGTATCGCTGAGCGTATCGCCTGCCTCGTCGTGAGGTGGACGTCCCCTTCGCTGCCGAAGCGACGCCAGTCGTTCGCATGGCGGCTCATGGCCGCTCCGTGGCGGATGGGCGGAATGAGCGGCATTCTCGGCACCGCCGACATGTACATTTCTGATGGCTGCGCCCCAACGGGGAGAAAAACGACCCGTACCAGGACGATTTCAAGCTTGCGGCGCCATGCGCGCGAGAAGGACAGCCCCTGAATCGGGCATGCACCCATCCCGCACCCGGCGACCGCGCCCCTCGAGAGGAGCACCGCTTGCGTTTCCCGATCGATCCCGAATCCAGCCCGCCCTTCGCCCGCAGCTGGAGCCGACGCCGGGTCCTGCGAGCCGGACTCGCGACGGCCGGCGCGCTGGCCGTGTCGCCTCTTCTCGTCTGGAAGCCCGCTCGCGCGGCATCGGCGCCCGACTCCGCGATCCGCCCGCTGCGCGTGCCCGTATCCCGAGCCTCCGGCGAGCCCCAGGAGCAGGGCTACAGCGATCCCGTCCTGCCTCCCCGCACGAGATCCCTGCTCGAATCGAGCCCCTTCGTGTACATCTCGCCGCTTCGAAGATCAGGCCGCGAGAGCACCTGCCACGGCGAGGTCTGGTACGGCTGGCTCGACGGGACGGTCGTCATCATCACCTCGACCGGATCCTGGAAGGCACGAGCCCTCGAACGTGGGCTCGACCGGGCGCGCCTCTGGGTCGGCGACCACGGACGCTGGAAGGGCTGGCTCTGGAACAACGAGGCCTTCCGCGAGGCGCCGAGCTTCGACGCCCGGGCGAAGATCGACGCGGACGCCGACCTGCTCGAGCGATTGATGCAAGGCTACCGCGAGAAATATCCCGAGGAGATCCGGAGCTGGGAGCCGCGCATGCGAGCCGGCTTCGAGCGCGGTGACCGGGTCCTCATCCGTTATGTGCCCATCGAGTACGACGAGGCATGAGCGCGAGA
>CAYXLY010000480.1:0-3649 GCA_964466005.1 uncultured Spirochaetaceae bacterium
GCCGCCATCGGTGCCCTTCGTCGGCAGCCCGTCGTGGCCGAGGATGTCGGCATGGATCCCCGGAAAGGGCTTCGTCGCCGAGCCGGGCTTCGTGTCGACCGCGCCCGGGATCGGCGCGATCATGATTCCGCCGGTCTCCGTCTGCCACCAGGTGTCGACGATCGGACAGCGCTTCTTGCCGATGACCCGGTGGTACCACATCCAGGCCTCCGGATTGATCGGCTCGCCCACGGTCCCGAGCAGGCGGAGCGAAGAGAGGTCGTGGCCCTTGGGATGCTCGTCTCCGAGTCGGATGAAGGTGCGGATCGCGGTCGGAGCGGTGTAGAAGATCGTGGCGCCCCATTTCTCGATGATGGACCACCAGCGATCGGGCCCGGGATGCGTCGGCGTCCCCTCGTACATCAGGGTCGTCGCTCCGTTGGCGAGCGGTCCGTACACGACGTAGGAGTGCCCGGTGATCCAGCCGATGTCGGCGGTGCACCAGTAGACGTCCTCTTCCTTGATGTCGAAGACCGCCTTGAAGGTCGTCGTGACGTGGGTGAGGTAGCCGCCGGTCGTATGCAGGATGCCCTTGGGATTGCCCGTCGTCCCGCTCGTGTAGAGGATGAAGAGCGGATGCTCGGAGTCGAGCTTCGCCGGGGGACATCGGGTCGACGCCTCGGACATCGCCTCGTGCCACCAGACGTCGCGTCCGGGGCGCATCTCCACCGGCTGGCGCGTGCGCTCGACGACGATCACCTTCTCGACGCTGGGCGTCTGCTCGACGGCGGCGTCGACCGTGGACTTCAGCCCGAAGGGCGCTCCCTTGCGGTAGCCGCCGTCGGCGGTGATCACGAGCCGGGCCTCGGCGTCGTTGATCCGGTCGCGAAGAGCCTCGGCGGAGAACCCGCCGAAGACGATCGAGTGGGGGGCGCCGATGCGCGAGCACGCGAGCATCGCGATCGCGAGCTCGGGCACCATCGGCATGTAGAGCGCGACCCGATCGCCCTTCTTGACGCCCTGCGCCTTCAGCACGTTGGCGAAGCGGCAGACCTCCCGATGGAGCTCGGCATAGGTGATCACGCGCGAGTCGCCGGGCTCGCCCTCCCAGATGATCGCCGCCTTGTTCCTGCGCCAGGCGTTCTCGCCCTCGAGATGGCGGTCCAGGCAGTTGTAGGAGACGTTCGTCCTGGCGCCGACGAACCACTTGGCGAAGGGCGGCTTCCAGTCCAGGGCCTTCTTCCAGGGGGAGAACCAGTCCACGTTCTCCTTGGCCATCTTCTCCCAGAAGCGCGTCGGACTCTTCTCGCCGAGCTTTCGATGCTCGCTGGTCGTCTTCTTGTTCCAGTTCGCCTGGCGCGTGAACTCCGGAGACGGCTTGAAGGTCCGCTTCTCCTTGAGCAGGGACTCGATGTCGGGCATTCGAATGACTTCCTCGTTCGGTTTCGGGATCGGCGAGGCTCGGGTCGCCGGTCCCACTCGGGCGGACTCCGTTCGAGTCGGGGTCCCGCGTGGACGCCGCCGTCTCGTACGGCTCCTCGCGCTTCAGCTGCCTTCGCGGACCCAGGCCTCGATGTCGGCGACGCTCTTCGGGATGTCGCGGTTCAGGTTCAGGACTCCGTTCTCCGTGATCACCACGTCGTCCTCGATCCGGATGCCGATGCCTCGAAACGACTCGGGAGCTTCGGAGTCGTCCCGCGCCACGTAGATTCCGGGCTCGATGGTATAGGCCATGCCGGGCTCCAGCGGACGGGGCCGGGCCTCGCCGCCCGCGTCGCGCGTCACGTAGGCGCCGACGTCGTGGACGTCGAGCCCCAGCCAATGACTCGTGCCGTGCATGTAGTAGCGGCGATAGGCCTCGCTCTCGATGAGCCCGTCCACCTCTCCTTCGAGGAGTCCGAGATCGACCATTCCCTCGACCAGCTTCCGGACCGCGACGCGATGGATTTCGGGCAGTGTGCGACCGGGGCCCGACGCCGCGATCGCCGCTTCCTGGGCCTCCAGGACGACCTCGTAGAGATCCCTCGCCGGCGGCTCGAAGCGCCCTCCGACGGGATAGGTCCGCGTCACGTCGGAGGCATAGCCCGCGTACTCGACTCCGGCGTCGATCAGGACCGCTTCGCCCGGGCCGAGGCGCTGGTCGTTCCGGACGTAGTGCAGGATCGTCGCGTTCACTCCGCCTCCGACGATGATGCCGTAGGCCGGACCGGCGCCCCCGCGCGCGCGGAAGGCATGGGCGAGCTCCGCCTCGAGCTCGTACTCGAAACGCCCGGGCCAGGCGAGGCGGGCCGCGCGCTCGTGGGCCTCGTAGGAGATCGCCGCGGCGGTCTGCATGAGGTCGATCTCGGCGGGCGACTTCACGAGCCGCATCTCGTGAACGAGCAGGCGAGGATCGATCAGCTCCCGGGCCGGCAGGACGCCTCCGCGAGACTGGCGGCGGATCTCGTCCTGCAAGGAGATCACCCGCGCATCGATCTCCGCGTCGCGGCCGAGTGCGTGGTAGAGACGCTCGGCACCGCGCAGGAGCTCGGGCAGCTTCGTCAGCAGCTCTTCCCGGGAGTGGGCTTCGTCGGCGCCGTAGTCGGCCACCGCGCCCTCGACGCCGGGCCGGTAGCCGTTCCAGATCTCGGCCGAGGGATCTCGCGGCTGTACGAAGAGCGTGTAGGTCGGCTCCTGCCGGGTGCTCAGGACTGCGACCGCATCCGGGTGGTCGAATCCCGTGAGGTACCAGAAGTCGCTGTCCTGCCGGAACGGATATTCCGTATCGGCCGAGCGCACGGCCAACCGCCCCCCCACGAGGATCGCGACGGCATTGGGGCCCATTGCCTCGAGCAGCTGCTGGCGCCGTTCGGCGAACACGGCCGCAGTCTATCCCATGCGTGCGCCTCGTGGTGTGCCGAGAGGCCGGTTTCCAGCCCTTCCGGGGGAAGCGGGAGCCGTCGGGGCGGGGCTCCCCGGAGCGCTGAGCGAGCGCCGGGACCGGGCGCGCGCGCTCAGAATGAGGAGGCGGATCGAGTGCAGCCTGGGTTGGCAGTCAACGGCGGTGGCAGAGAGCGCTCAAGTGCTCGTCCAAAAACGACAAATCGGCGATGGGGGTCGGGAGGGTTCTGCTCGAAGAGGGGCAGGTGCCGCCTGGGTTGGCATTCCGTCGCTCTGCGACCGCCCACGCCGGATCCCGCGGAATCCGTTTGGGAACGGGGGCTTGGCGCCGGGTGTCCACATCGCTCGATGTTGGCACGGGATCTGCTTTGTAAGAGAGACAGAACGATCTGGAAACTGGCTGGCCCGAGCGGTTAAACACGGGCGCGTTCGCTCGGGTCGGCCAGTCATCCCGGGAATCGGGCTCTTCAAGGCGCTTTCCCCCAGACTGCACCCATCCCGATCCCGGGACTCCAGATCGTTCGGACTGAATGAACGCCTCCTCGGCCTGGCCGAGGGGGCGTTCGTCGTTTCGGGGGCGTTCGTCGTGATCGGGATGGATGTGGCGGGGCCGCGGGCGTGGGCGGCGGCTGGACCTCCGGTGTGGGAGCTCCGAGGCCGCGCGCAGGAGGTCCCGGGCTGGATTTCGATGGCGCCTGCCGTCCCACCGCTCCAGATGGGGGTCGCTCCGGCATCCTGAATCTCCGCCCGGGGACCCGGAAGAGGGGGAAAGGATGTAGAGGAGGCGTCG
>CAYXLY010000481.1:0-3648 GCA_964466005.1 uncultured Spirochaetaceae bacterium
GACGTCTCGACGCGCCCCGTCGTCGGGACGGGTCCGCCCGCGACGGGCGCGAAGACTCCGGTCCGATCCAGCGTCAGCTGGCCGATCCCGAGCCCGGCGATGCGGTAGATGCCCTCGGCCCCCGAGTCCCGATCCACGATCTCGAGCAGCTGCCCGACCGCGAAGCCGTCGTCGAGGAAGCTGCCCCCGTCGAGCCGCTCGATCGTCGGAGCGTTCGTCGCGTCGCCCGCCTCGAGCCGGAGCGACGCTCTGCGGATCCGGGCCTCGGACTCGATCCGCCGCCCCTCGTCGGCGAAGATCAGATCGTCGCCGGCGCCACCGAGGATCCGATCGCGGCCGGCCCCTCCGAAGATCAGGTCGTGGCCGGCGCTGCCGATCAGCCGATCCGATCCGGCGCCCCCATGGAGCTCCGCTCGGACGCCAGCGGCCTCGCTGCCCGCGTCGAGAAGGTCGTCCCCCGCCTCGCCGTGAAGCTCGAAGACGATGCCCGACTGACGAACGCGCGAGACGTCGATCACGTCGCGCCCCGCGCCGCCGCGGGCGAGGATCCGATCGAAGCGTCCGTCGTAGACCTGCGTGAAGTCGGGCCCGCTCCCGTTCGAGCCGACCCAGGTCACGCGCAGCCCCCCGCTCGCCGACTCGACCCGGAAATGCTCGTCGCCATCCCTCAGGTCCCCGTTCAGCCGCTGCTCGGCGAACGCGCCCATGTTCAGCTGGAGCGTGCCGTCGTCGAGCTCCGTCGCCAGCTTGGGCACGCGCGTGAACTCGACGTCGAAGTCGACGAGCGTCACGGGAGGCGTGATGTCGAACTCCTTGTCGACGCTGAAGAGCAGCAGGTTCACCTTCAGGAAGGCGAAGGCGCGGGCGGTCAGCCGGCCCGAGAGATCGAAGATCGCCAGCGGAGCCAGCGCGGGCTGACCGAAGACGAACTCGTTCTCGATGTTCCCGAGGATCTCGCCGACCCGGATCTTCCCGTCGCGGTTCGGATCGAAGAGATCGAAGAAGATCTCGGCCTCGACGCCGCCCTGCACGCCGGCGCGCGCGACGCCGAGGTTGAGCTCGGCCGACACGCCGACGCCGAGCCGGAAGACGAGCTCGTCGCCGTCGGGCCCCGCGCCGGTCACGTCCTCGGGATTGTCGCTCACGAAGAAGCCGTCGAAGATCAGCCCGGGATTCCGGAAGTCGGTGTCGAAGAAGCGCTGGAGGCCGCTCGTATCGAAGCCGAACGCGAAATCGACCTTCGCCCCGGCCGTCCCCGTCAGCCCGATGCCGAGCGGACCGAAGAGCGGGAAGAAGGCGGTGACGGAGAAGTCGAACTCGAGCGGCGGCATGTCGAAGCCGAAGAGGGTGACCTCCTGGCCCGTGAGCAATCCGAAGACCTCGCTCGGATCCGACAGGATCGGGAAGGCGAATCCGCGGGTGTTCTTCAGCTTCTTCACGAAATTGGTCGACTCGCGCTTGCTCGGATCCGAGGCCGCCTGCTCGTCGAGCTTGTCATCGATGCTGCGGCCGTCCCCGCTCGCGCGGTCGTTCGTCCCGGAGAGATCGGCGTCGGGATCGGTCGGGTCGATCGCGCGCAGGGCCTCGTCCGAGCGATCGAAGATCGCGAAGTCGCCGAAGGGGATCACGATCGTGGCGACGTTCGTGGGGATCGCGTTCACGAGCGTGATGATGTCGGCGACCGACTCGATCAGCGCCGGGTTGAGGAAGCCGGTCGATCGGGCGAGGTCGAGGATCGTGACGGGCGGCCCGAGATCCGAGATCACGGGCAGGGGCGAGGTCAGCAGGTCGACGATCGGCTGGATCGGCCCCGTCACCTTCTGGATCTCGGAGAGGACGGGGGCGATGAAGTCGCTGATGAAGGAGCCGAGGTCGAGACCGACCTCGCGGAACTCGACCAGCCGCAGACCGTCCGAGAGCACGCTTCCCGACAGGCTCGAGACATCGAGAAGGATCGTCACGTCCTGCTGATCGACGAGCGTCTCGAAGGATTGACTGCCCGAGAGCTCGACCACGAGCGAGGTCTCGGTCACCTCGAGAATCCGGAAGCCGCCGTCGTTGGCCCCGTCCTGCGTGCCCGAGATCCGGATGATCTGGTCGGCCATGTAGCTCTCGGTGACGAAGCTGCCCTGGCTGCGGGTGATCGTGCCGCGGCCGGCGCTCGAGGAGGCCTCGAAGCCGAGTGCGACGGAGCCCCGGCTGCCGATCCCCCACCCGAGCTCGAAGTCGGCGACGACCGTCGGGAAGACGTTGGCGAAGTCGGCGAGCAGGTCCTCGTTCAGCTTCAGCTGGAGATCGAGCAGGGCCCGCGCCTCGGCGGCCAGCCCGGTCTCGAGCCGAAGCTTCCCGAGCTCCCCGAAGCTCAGCTGGTCGTCGCCCGGGTCATCCCGGTTCACGACGTCGACCGCGAAGCTCGCCCCGAGGCCACTGCCGGCGTTGATCGCGTCGAGCTGCAGGAAGGCGAGTCGGCCCGCGAGCCGGTCGGGGAGGACCACGTCGATGTCGACCTCGAGCTCGCTGGCCGAGCCGATGTCGAAGTAGAAGCCGTTGCTGAAGTCGAGCCCGAACCCGAGCTCGAGATCCCAGCCGAGCTCGAGACCGATCGCGCCGTCCGCCTCGAGCCCGAGTCCGGGGAGCCCGAAGTCGAGCGCGATGTCGGTATCGACCGCGGCCAGGCTCTGACCGAGCCGGAAATCCCATTCCAGGAAGGCGAGCTCCTCGAGATTTTCCGTCGGAATGCCGGCCAGATCGATCTCGCCCTCGGTCACGACCGAGCCGTCCTCCTCGAAGAAACGGCCCGCGGCGTCGCGACGCGTGCCGTCGAGATCGATCACCTGCCGCAGGAAGAACTGGCCCGCGGCGAGCGCGGCCCCGGGATCCGTCACGAGGTTCTCGACGCGAGCCGTGAAGATGTCCGCGTCCGCCAGCGCGTTGCCATCGGCGTCGCGCGTCACGAGCAGCAGCCCGGTCGGCGCGAGCAGATCGAAGAGGAGCTTCGAGAGGATGTTCCGGTCGGGATCCTCCTGATCGTCGACGAAGGTCTCGGCATCCTCGACGGCGGCGCGGAAGGGCTCGACGAAGTCTTCGCGCAGGTCCTCGATGAAGCGGGCGCCATCGGCCAGGCCGTCGCCGATCAGGGGCAGCTCGATGCCGAAGACCTCCCCGTCGAGCACGTCCTGCAGGCCGCCGAGGAAGAGGTCGAAGCCGTCGACCGCCAGCAGGACGTTGTCGAAGAGACTGAGCTGGCCGAGGTCGAGCAGGCCGCTCAGGTCGAAGAGCTCGGAGAAGGCCACGGGATCGGGCTGGCCGACCTCGAAGAACTGGACGCCGCTGCCCGTCGTCGTCAGGCCGTTCTCGTCGTCGAGGGCGAGCCCGACCTGGAGCGCGACGGCGCCGCGCTCGATCGAGTCGTTCGGGAAGAAGACCGGCAGGGAGACGTCGACTCCGCCGGCGAGCTCCGCCGAGAAGGTGTCGCCGAGATCGTTCAGCACGGTCTCGGCGAGCTGGCGCCGATAGGGGGCGTCGGCGGCGCCCGCGGTCCCCGAGGCGAAGATCGGCGCCTCGCCGTCCGAGGTCGGCTGCGCGAAGTCGAGTCCGGCGAGGAAGATGTCGAGGGGCTCGTCCGCCGGCGCGTTGGGATCGGCTGCG
>CAYXLY010000482.1:0-3645 GCA_964466005.1 uncultured Spirochaetaceae bacterium
CGTGGCATGGAGGATGCAAAGCGTCGAAGCGTCGCAAGCGGAGGAAACCAGACATGAGCGAAGCCTCGATCGAGAGACTGGAAGACGACCTGCACGGAGCGGACGGCCTGGTCCGATCGATCCCATCGATCCTCGTCGTCGATGGCCAATCGGAGGTGCTCCAGGAGCTGGAGGACCTGCTCGCGGAGGAGGGCTTCGAGGTCGAGGTCACTCGATCCGTCGACGAGGCGCTGAGGCTTCTCCGCGATCGCGACTTCGGGATGATCCTGGCCGACCCGCGGATGACCGGAGAGCAGGGGCCCGGCCTCATCGCGCGGATCCGTGCGCTGAGGCCGCAGACTCCCGTCGTGGCGATGACGGACTCCGATCGGATCCAGTCGGGAATCGAGGCCATCCGGGCCGGGGCCTTCGACTGCGTGACCCGACCCCGAGACGGAAGGCAGCGCGGCGAGCTCACCCTCGTCCTCGAGCGGGCGCTGCGCCACCGGACGCTCGAGGAGGAGAACCAGCTCCTCCGCCAGGCGATCGACCGGACGGCCTCCTTCGGCGACCTCGTCGGAAGGAGCCGGGCCATGCAGGACGTGCAGGCCGCCATCCGCGGAATCACCAATCCCCGGAGCCATGTGCTCGTCACCGGCGAGCCCGGCACGGGCAAGGAGCTGATCGCCCGAACGATCCACTTCTCGGGCGCGCGCAAGGACCGACCCTTCGTGCCGGTCCGTTGCGGGGCGATGTCCGAGGCCGCACTCGAGAGCGAGCTCTTCGGACGGGCCGGCAGCGACCGGCCCGAGGACTCCGTCTCCCGGAAGGGCGCGATCGAGGTCGCAGAGGGAGGCACCCTCTTTCTCGACGAGGTCGACCAGATGCCCGCGAGCGTCCAGGAGAAGCTGCTCCGTGCTCTGCAGGATCGCGCCGTGCGGATCGACGGAGACGGGCGGGAGATCGCGGTGGACGTGCGGATCATCGCCTCGAGCCCTGCCTCGCTCGAGGAGGCCATCCGAGAGGGACGCTTTCGGGAGAGCCTCTTCCATCACCTGAACGCCATCCCGATCCAAGTTCCCCCGCTTCGCAGCCGAAGCGAGGACATCCCGGTCCTGGCAGAGGCCTTCCTCCGGCGTCACGCCGGGGACGGGCGTCATCAGCTGTCGTCGGCGGCGAGGCAGAGGCTGTCCGCCCATCACTGGCCCGGCAACGCGAGGGAGCTCGAGAGCTGTATCGAGCAGGCGCTCTCGCTCGCGCGCTCCAACGAGATCGGCGAGGCGGATCTCGTCTTCGCCACCGATCCCCACGACCCGGACGAAGCCTTCGGAGCGCTGCATCAGCAGCTCATCCAGCTGGCGCTCCAGCGCGAGATCTCGGCTCACGATCTCAACGAGGCCTACATCGATGCCGCCCTCGAGGCGGCCGAAGGTCGCAAGTCTCTGGCCGCTCGCATGCTCGGAATGAACCGCCGCACGCTCTATCGACGCGAGGAGAGGCTCGCCCGCCGACAGGCGGAAGCCGCCTCCGCGACACCGACACCGGACCGTCCGGCCGCGATGTCGAAGGCCCTGCCGAAGGTCGCCGGGGCGAGGACCTCCGTGGCCTGAGCGGGCCCGCGCGGCGGGCCAGCGCGCTTCGTTCGCGGTCGCGCCCGTCCCGCGTCTTCCGCGTCGGGCCGTCCTGCGTGTGCGGTCCTGCGTGTCCGGTCCTGCGTCTTCCGCTCGCACTCGCCCCGCGTCGCGCTGCTCCGCGCGAGTCCGCGCGAGACTCTCGTGCGAGCCGCTCGATCATGCGAGCCGCTCGATGGCCAGTGACGCGGCTCGATCCCCGGCAAAGCCGGAGGCGGTGTCGACCGAAGGCGGGCCGTCGGAGCGGGCGCAGCCCGATCCGACCGGCCCTCGGCCTCCATCTCAGGCGGTCGGGGTCGCCTCCCGAGGACGGGTGATCGCCTCGAAGGTCGTCCCGAGCTCACGATCCGTCACGTCCCGACTGCCGCTCACATGCTCGCGCTCGACCTCCCTGGCGAGATCGGCCAGGGAGAGCACGCCGACGACCCGCCCCTCGGCATCGACGACCGGCAGCCGACGGACCTGCGCCTCGCGCATCGTCTTCTCTGCGGCGAGGATCGTCGAGTCCGGGGAGCAGGCATGGATGTCCTTCGACATCGCCGCCTCGACGGGGATCTCTCCCAATGCCTTTCCGGTCGTGTACGCCGCCATGCAGACGTCACGATCCGTGATGACGCCGACCAGCCGATTGCTCCCGTCTCCGCCCTCGACGACCGGAACGAATCCACAGTCCTGCTCCCACATGATCCGGGTCGCGTCGTTGAGCATGTCCTGTCTGGAGCAGCAGCAGGGATCCGGTCTCATCAGGTCCTCGATCTTCATGGTCTGTCCTCCCCTCTCCCTCTTCGGGAATCCATTCGTTCGTGTCTTCGTGTCTCGCCAGATCGCTGCGGTCACTCGCCGACAAAGGCTGGCGAGATGGGCCGCGATCACCTGGAACGGGCTCGACGAGATCAATCCGCCTCCTCCTGCGTCTGCGTCGACGACGTCGACCCGCGCGAGTCTCGATGCGACCTCTCCTCCCGACGGCCGCGTGCTCCCGACGGGCGCGAGACTACCCGGAGTCGGCGGCCGATGACTCGAGCGGTCCGGTCCAGCAGCCGGAATGATGCAGGGCGCGTGCCGAGACGGGCGGGTGCCAGAGTGCCTCGATGACCGAGGACGCACGCGAAGGCGGGCACGAAGCGGTCCGCGGGGTCCTACCGGACTCGACCCGACTGCTCGTCGATGTCCTGCGGCGAGACGTCACCGCGCTGCGACGACCCGCCCCATCGACGGATCCCAGCCGAGTCCGAGCCCGGCCCGAACGGCCCTTCCGAATCGATCGCGTGCTGGCACACGATCTGCAAAATCTGCTTGGGGTGTGAGTGATGTGAGTGGTCGAGACCCGTGCCAGAGAGCGGAGCCGGGTCGCGAGAGACGGGAGGTCGGAGATCGTCACCGAGACCTTCCATGACGAACGAACACGGTCCTGCTCGGGAGCTCCCGAGCATTCATTCGAACCAAGGAGAACACCCATGGCCGAGACCGAATCCCAGACCGCACTCTCCCCTCGCCGACAGGGCGCCTTCTCGGACGTCGATCTACCCGGACGTTGGAGGCCGTTCCGAAGCCTGCTCGACGACCTCCTCATGGATCGCGCGCAGGAATGGGGCCTCGCCGCCAACGGAGGCAGCAGCCTCATGCCGAGCGTCGACATCACCGAGACCGACGAGGAGTATCGGGTCCGCGCCGAGCTGCCCGGGGTCTCGAAGGACGACGTGACGGTCGAGCTCGAGCAGGGCGTCCTCTCCATTCGCGGAGAGAAGAAGAGCGTCCGCGACGAGAAGCTCGAGCGGGGACGTCGCCGCGAGTGCTCCTACGGATCCTTCTCCCGAAGCTTCACCCTCCCTCAGGACGCGAAGGACGACAAGGTCTCGGCGGAGTTCAAGGATGGCGTGCTCGAGGTGAAGATCGGCAAGGGCCCCGAGAGCAAGCCGAAGAGGATCGAGGTCCAGGGCTAGTCGGGCGGCCCACAGACCCGTCGTGGGGAACGGGCGAGCGGGTGCGGGACCGGCGGCGCAGCGCCCGGGGCAGATCTCGCCTCCGGGCGCAC
>CAYXLY010000483.1:0-3632 GCA_964466005.1 uncultured Spirochaetaceae bacterium
TCCTTGCGAAAGCGTTCGAGCCGTTCGCGCATCGTGGGTGTGAGCTCGATGAATTCGGGCGGGGTATGGATCATGGGATGCTTCCTTCCTGGCTACAGAGCGTGGCCTTCAGATCGCGGCCTCGTCGAGCTCGCCGGTCCGGATCCGGATCACCTGCTCGACGTCGGATACGAAGATCTTGCCATCGCCGATCTTGCCCGTATGGGCGGCCTCCGAGACGGCCTCCATCACCTCGTCGACCTGGTCGTCCCGCACGACGACCTCGATCGAGAGCTTGGGGAGCAGGTCGATCTCGTACTCCGAGCCGCGATAGACCTCGGTATGGCCCTTCTGGCG
The DNA here is from genome assembly GCA_964466005.1 of uncultured Spirochaetaceae bacterium. GTDB lineage: Bacteria > Myxococcota_A > UBA9160 > UBA9160 > UBA4427 > UBA4427. The sequence continues at coordinate 337 of CAYXLY010000483.1, forward strand.
GCCGAACCCCTTCGCGTCGCTCACCGTGAGGCCCTCGACGCCGACCTTCGAGAGGGCATCCCGAACGTCGTCGAGCTTGAAGGGCTTGATGATGGCCTGGATCAGCTTCATGGGTCCTCCTGGTCCCGAGAGGATAGCCTCACTGCCCGTCGATCCACCCGAAGCGGCGATGCCCGTGCGGGCGCGAGCACGGTTTCGGGCGGTGGATCCGGTGACGGATCCGGTGACGGATCCGGCGACCGATCCGGCGACGAAGGGAGGCGAAGGGCGCCGGATGCGCGAGGACCGCGAGAGTCTGCGGGCGATCCCAGTCCGGAGCGCGGCGCATCAGGGGACCCGGCACTCCAGACGGTCGATCGCATGGACGGGCGCATTGGGGCCCGACATCAGCTCGGTGATCGCGGCGTACACGCGCTGCTGCTGCTTCACCCGCGAGAGACCTTCGAATCCGGCGTCGGTGACGGTGAGCTCGAAGTGGCCCGGGCCACGGGGCAGCACCTCGATCCGGGCATCGGGCAGCGCCGCCTCGATCGCCTCTCGGATCCGCCCGGCGACCTCTTCGGGCTCGGGTCCGGCGTTGATGATCTGGAGCGCCATCAGTACCTCGGCACCGCGGGGTCGATCTCCTGGCTCCAGGCGTCGATCCCGCCGACGACGTTGAAGACGCGGGTGAAGCCGAGGGAGACGAACTGCTCCGCAGCCTGCTGCGAGCGCCCGCCATGATGGCAATGGAGCACCAGCTTGGTGTCGCGGGGCAGTGCCTCGATTCGCGCCGCCTCCTCCTCGTTCAGCAGCACGGCGCCGGGAATCGAGGCGATGGCCCGCTCCTCGGGCGTGCGGACGTCGAGCAGCTCGAAGCGCTCTCCCGAGTCCATCGCCTCCTTCAGCTCGCGGACGGACAGGGTCTGGACCCGGGGCGCATTCGGATTGTCCACCTTGAAGGCCTGTCCCTCCGGCGTGTCGGCCACGTCGATGCGGATGCCGTCGGCTCTCGAGGCCGAGATCGGATCGAGCAGGAGGGTCACCCCCTCCGCGATCGCCTCGACGTCGGCAGGCGTCCGCGGCGCGATCGAGAGATGGGACTGGAAGGTCGCATCGACGCTCAGATGCAGCTCGCGCCCGCCGCCGCCATGCTGGGACAGGGCCTGCTGGAGGGCCGAGATCGCCGCCGGGCTGACCTCGATCTTGGGCTGAACGACCTCGACCGGCTCGACACCCAGAGTCTGGTAGAGCTCGCCCGAGCCGACCATCTCCTGGATGATGTCGCAGCCGCCGACGAACTCGCCCTTCACGTAGAGCTGGGGGATCGTCGGCCAGGAGGAGAAGACCTTGATGCCTTCGCGGATCTCCGGCGCGGAGAGCACGTCGACCGTGTGGTAGCTCGGCAGGATCGAGTCGAGGATCCCGACGACGGTCGCGGAGAATCCGCATTGAGGCGCCTGGCGGTTGCCCTTCATGAAGAGCACCACCTCGTTCGCTTCGATGATCCGGGTCAGCTCCTGCTGGACGGCTTCGTCGAGGGCCATCTCTACCTCCTTCCAGTGTGCACGGCATGCGCAGCTCCACCGACGTGTGTGCGGTCGGGGAGCGCCTGGCCGCGATCTCGCCGAAGGTCGCGCGATCGGCCGATCCCCTGTGGTCGGAAGGGGTCGGAACGACGGGGCGGTGCTCGGGCTTCGATGCGGCTCCAGGAGCGCGAGGCGGTCATCCCGCGCCCCTCGGAATCTAGCAGACTGTTCAGGGGGAGTCCGGCCACCCAGCCGGGTCGAGCCGGGTCGAGCCCGCTCGATCCGGTCGGAGGGCGTCGGGAGGCTCGCGCCAGCGAGCTCGACCCGAGCGCGGATCCGCCTATCCCAGGATCGACTGGCTCTCCTTGATGCGCTCCCCGCACTGGGAGAGGATCGGCTCGACGTCCTGGGGCCCGAGGTCGAGGTAGACCCAGGCGGGCTGGGCCGCGAGGTCGAGGCCTTCGATCGGTCGTGAGCGTCCCACGCCGAGCTTGGACAGGCACATGCTCGTGATCGCGGTCAGCGCCGTCAGGCGGGCGACCGGCTCGTCGAGCTGAGGCAGCCGGTCGGTGTCGTGATGCATGCGGATCGTCATCACGAGGCTGTCGGGAAGGCCCCACTTCCGGACGACGGCGGCGCCGAGCTCCGCGTGGCTGAAGCCGAAGATCTCGTTCTCGACCTCGACGAAGCTTCGCCCCTCGTTGTAGACCGTCGCCATCACCTTCTCGTACTCGTTGCGATGGCTGTTGGCGAGCGCGGTCTTGCCGACGTGATGCATCAGCCCGGCCGTGAAGGCGATGTCGGGATCGACCTCGATGCCCCGCCAGCTGGCCAGCATGGCCGCGATGGGGCCCGCCAGGGAGCTGTGCTGCCAGAGCAGCTTCTCCATCAGGCCGAATCGCTTGTAGGTCTCCTTCATGGAGGCCGCGAGCACCAGGTTGCGCACGGTCATCGTGCCCAGCAACGAGATCGCGTGGGAGAGGCTCTGGATCTCGCTCGGGAATCCGTAGAGGGCCGAGTTCGAGATCTTCAGGATCCGGGCGGCGATGGCCGCGTCCTGCTCGATCAGCTTGCGGATGTCGTCGATCGAGCTGTCGGGATCGTCGACGGCTCGCACGACCTGCCCCGCCACGGCCGGCATCGTCGGGAGATCCCCCTCGCAGGCTTTCAGGTAGTGCTCGAGTCGATTGCTCATGAACGGATCCGCTCCGTGCGCGTCCGCCGACGCGTCGCTCGGGTCTCTCTCCGGTCCGAGGGTGGCCCCCTCACGTCTCTTCTTCGACCAGAGCGGATCCTGGCATGAGCGCTCGATGGGCCTCGGAGAGACCTCGGCGCCCGCCTGCGGGAGTCGGGTCCTTTTCGCTACTCCGTACAGCGGAGCACGGTCGGCTGGATGTCGGCGCACTCCAGCGTCTCGGTCACGCCTCCCGTGACCTGGGCGCAGGCGCCGCTCTGGGCCTGCATCTCGGCCTGGGCCCGATCGGCGGCGGCGGCCGTGGAGCAGGCCGATCGCCCCTTGTAGTCGACGCAGATCTCGCACTGGACCGTGCTCTGGGCGAGCGCACTCCAGATTACGGCTGCGACGAAGAGGGCGCCGATCGTGACGCCGATTGCGGTGCGTACCATGGTGACTGCGCGGTCTCCTGGAGGTGGACGAGGTCGGCGAGGACCCGGAGAGCCTCCTCCTGCTGCGGGGAGGGCTCCTCCTCTTCCTCTTCCGGATCCGACCCCGTTCCGGGGGGGCTGTCGGAGGCTTGGGGGGCCTCTTCCTCTTCGGAGGAAGGCTTC
>CAYXLY010000484.1:0-3588 GCA_964466005.1 uncultured Spirochaetaceae bacterium
CGGATCACTTCGGCAGAGGGACCGATCAACACGATGCCCGCCGCCTCGACGGCCTCGGCGAAGGCGGCGTTCTCGGACAGGAATCCGTAGCCCGGATGGATCGCATCCACCCCGGCGCGCCTCGCGATTCCGACCACGCGCTCGACGTCGAGATAGCTCTCCGTCGCGCGCGCCGGGCCGCACGCATGGGCCTCGTCCGCCAGCCGCACGTGCAGCGCGTGGCGGTCGGCCTCCGAGTAGATCGCGACCGACCGGATGCCCAGCGAGCGGCAGGCCCGGATCACCCGGACCGCGATCTCGCCTCGGTTGGCGATGAGGATCTTGCCAAACAAACGGAACCCGGACGCGAGCGCGTCAGAGCTGGAGCGAAGCGATCTCGCCCAGCATCTGCTGGAGCCGCGCCTCGTACCCACGAAGGTCGATCGGCTTCCGGGCGACCCCGGACTCCATCGCCGCACTCGCGACGGCGGGCGCCACGTAGAGCAGCACGCGCGGATCGAAGGGCTTCGGAATGATGTACTCGGGTCCGAAATCGAAGCTCTCGCCGGGATAGGCATTCTTCACGGCGTCGGGCACCGCCTCGCCCTTCTTCGCGAGCTCCGCCAGCGCGAGGGTCGCCGCCTTCTTCATCTCCTCGTTGATCTTGCTGGCGCGCACGTCGAGCGCACCGCGGAAGATGAAGGGGAAGCCGAGCACGTTGTTGACCTGATTGGCGTAGTCCGATCGACCCGTCGCGCAGATGGCGTCGGGTCGGGCGTCGCGCGCGTCGAGTGGCGTGATCTCGGGATCCGGGTTCGCCATCGCGAAGACCAGCGGCTTCGGCGCCATGCTCTTCACCATGTCCTTGGTGACGAGCCCTGCCTGGGAAAGGCCGACGAAGACGTCGGCGCCGACGAGCGCATCTTCCAGCGTCCGCGCTTCCGTCTTTGCGACGAACTCCGCCTTGTACTTGTTGTACTCGCCGTCGCGCCCCTCGTACATCACGCCGCGGCTGTCGGTCATCAGGATGTGCTCGGACTTCACGCCGAGATCCTTGTAGAGCTTCGCGCAGGAGATGGCCGCGGCCCCCGCGCCCGAGAAGACCACGGTCACGTCCTCGATCTTCTTCTCCTGGATCTCCAGGCCGTTGAGCAGCGCGGCCGCCGAGATGATCGCGGTGCCGTGCTGGTCGTCGTGGAAGACCGGGATGTCGAGGCTCTCCTTCAGGGCCTCTTCGATCTCGAAGCACTCGGGCGCCCGGATGTCCTCGAGATTGATGCCGCCGAAGGTCGGCGCGATCATCTCGCAGAAGCGGATCATCTCCTTCGTATCCTGGGTGTCGACCTCGATGTCGAAGACGTCGATGTCGGCGAAACGCTTGAAGAGAATCCCCTTGCCCTCCATGACGGGCTTGCCCGCCAGCGCGCCGATGTTGCCGAGACCGAGGACGGCGCTGCCGTTGCTGATCACCGCGACCAGGTTCCCCTTGGCCGTGTACTTGTAGGCATCCTCGGGATTCTTCTCGATCGCCAGACACGGCGCAGCCACGCCCGGGGAGTAGGCCAGGGAGAGGTCGTCCGCGGTCACGCAGGGCTTCGTCGGAACGACCTTGTGCTTCCCGGGACGACCCTGGGCATGGTATTCGAGTGCCTTTTCGTTGAGACTCACGGCTGGGATCCTTTGACGACCTGATGAGGCGTTCAGGGGCTCCGGCATCGCGTCGGCCTTGCGAAGTCCGGTCCGGTTGATTCGATGAATCGGGGCACGGATCACCGCGCCGATCCAGGCTGGGTCCCTCGACGAGATCCCATCCCGAGTCCACGGAACGGCGAGGCTCGCGCGGAGGACCCCGGATCATATCAACACGGCGAGGACGTGTCGAAGAATCGCCGCGGATCGCGAGCCGATCCCGAGCGGTGGGGCGCGAGCCGGGGGGACGGCGAGCTCCTCGGGCTGCCTGACGGGAGCCTTCCTGGACGGGATGGAGGAGCCTGATCCTGATCACTGGCCGGAAGCAGGACCTGATCGATGCGGGGATGGAGCGATGGGAGGAGGGGAGGAGGGACGGGTCGATCAGCGGCTGAACGGCAACTCGCCCTGCAAGCCCCCGGCGCGTCTTCGGGAATGGCCCCGACCGAAGCGGGGCGGTCGAGCTCGCGAGGCCCTCTCCTGAGCCCCGACCGAGCGAGGTGCGCGGACTCGACACCAGCTCCGTCGCCCGGGCGCCTGCGAGACGGCTCCCGGGCCGGCTCCCTTCCCGGTCGCGCAAGCTCAAGCAAGCAAAAGCAAGGCAAGGCAAGGCAAGAAAGGCGGACGATCGGGCGGGCGATCAGTCGCGCATCAGCTCCCGGGCGATCACGACGCGCTGGATCTGGTTCGTGCCCTCGTAGATCTGCATCAGCTTGGCGTCGCGCATCAGCTTCTCGACGGGGTACTCCTTCGTATAGCCGTTGCCGCCGAAGATCTGGACGGCGTCGGTCGTCGCCTTCATCGCGGCGTCCGTCGCGAAGCATTTCGCCATCGAGGACTGCTTGGAGGCGGAGCGACCCTGGTCGAGCAGCCAGGCGCATTGATGCGTGAGCAGCCGGCTCGCCTCGATGTCCTTGGCCATGTCGGCCAACATGAACTGCACGGCCTGGAACTCCCCGATGGCCTGGCCGAAGGCCTTCCGCTCGGCGGCGTAGGCGAGGCTCTCCTCGAGCGCGCGACGGGCGATGCCCGTGGCGAGGGCGCCGATCAGCGGCCGCGTGCGGTCGAGGGTCGCCATCGCGATCCGGAAGCCCTCGCCCTCGGCCCCGAGCCGTTGTCGAGCCGGGACCCGCACGTCGTCGAAGTGGATCACGCGCGTGTCGCTCGCGCGCTGACCCATCTTGTCCTCCTTCTTTCCGGGCTCGAGCCCCGGTGTGTCGCGGTCGAGGACGAAGGCGCAGATCCCCGCGTGGCGCGCGGATCGATCGAGCGTGGCGAAGACGGTGTAGACGTCGGCCTCGCCTCCGTTCGTGATCCAGGCCTTGGTGCCGTTCAGGACGTAGTCCTCGCCGTCCTTCTCGGCATGCAGCGCGAGGCTGGCCACGTCGGATCCCGCCCCCGGTTCCGAGAGGCAGAAGGCGAGGATCTTGAACTCCTCGGCGCAGGGCGTGAGCCACTCGCGCTTCTGCTCCTCCGATCCGCCGACGAGGATCGGGGTCAGGCCGAGGTCGTTGCTGATGATCGAGGTCGTCACGCCGGAGCAGCCCCGCGAGATCTCCTCGACGGCGATGCAGTCGCCGAGCACCGACAGCCCGACGCCGCCGTACTCGGCTGGGATGAACGTGCTGGAGAGGCCGAGCTCCCAGGCCTTGCGCAGGATTTCCCGCGGAAACTCTCCGCTCACGTCGAGCTCCGCCGCGACCGGGATCACCTCCTCCTCGGCGAAGCGCCGGGCCGTCTGCTGGAGCGAGAGCAGCTCGTCGTCGAGTCCGAACTCCATCAGAGCGGGGACCCGAGCTCGCGAGAGAGACCCGTCGCCGCCGTCATGATGGCGCTGGCCGCCTCTCCGTGGAGTCGCTCCTCGGAAAACCGGGCGCTGGGGCCCGAGAGCGACAACGCCGCGATCACGCGCGCGTTGCC
>CAYXLY010000485.1:0-3584 GCA_964466005.1 uncultured Spirochaetaceae bacterium
CACGGACGGCTCCCGCACGTCGATCCTGACCGACATCCTCGGCGACGAGGATCACCTCGGTGACATGGACTTCAAGGTGGCCGGCTCGCGCGAAGGCGTCACGGCCCTGCAGATGGACATCAAGGTCACCGAGATCGATTGGCAGGTCATGGAGAAGGCGCTCTCGCAGGCTCGGGAGGGGCGCTTCCACATCCTCGACTGCATGCAGAAGGACACGGCGGATCAGCTGCCGGGACTCCAGCCCCGGGCGGAGCTCCACGACTTCGCGCCGCGAATGGAGACCCTGCTGGTCAAGCCCGATCGCATTCGCGACATCATCGGGCCCGGCGGCAAGGTGATCCGCGCCATCCAGGAGACCACGGGCGCGAAGATCGACGTCGAGGACTCGGGCAAGGTCTCGGTCTTCGGACCGGACGGCGCCTCGGTCGAGCAGGCGATGGCCATGGTGAGCGAGCTGACCCAGGAGGCGGAGATCGGACGGATCTACCTCGCCAAGGTCAAGCGTGTGGCGGACTTCGGCGCATTCGCCGAGATCTTCCCGGGCACGGATGGGCTGATCCACATCAGTCATCTCGCCGCGGGTCGCGTCGACAAGGTCACCGACGTCCTCGACGAGGGTGATGAGGTCCTGGCCAAGTGCATCGACATCGATCCGTCGGGTCGGATCCGGCTCTCCCGCAAGGAGGCCCTGGCCGATCAGATCGCGGACGCCGAAGACGGCGACGCGGACTGAGCCCCTTGAGCGATCCCCCTCGCCTTCATGAACGCGAGGAAGCCGATCACGCGCGCGCGGGAGAGGAGGCCCTCTCCCGCGCGCAGCCCGTTCCCGGCACCGCTCCGGCTCCGCGGCGGATCCGGGTCGAGATCGTCCGCGAGCCCCATGCGGAAGGGCTCCCGCTGCCCTCGGTCACGACCGAGGGATCGGCGGGCGTCGACCTTCGAGCGGCGCTCGCCGAGCCGCTCTCGCTCGCTCCCGGAGAGCGTCGTCGGGTCCCGACAGGGCTGCGCATCGCGCTGCCGCCGGGATTCGAGGCCCAGGTCCGGCCGCGCAGCGGACTCGCGCTCCACCATGGCATACTCGTCCCGAACGCCCCGGGGACCATCGATTCGGACTACCGCGGCGAGATCCAGGTGATCCTGATGAACGCCGGCCAGGAGGACTTCGAGCTCCGGCGCGGGGATCGGATCGCACAGCTCGTGATCGCGCCCGTCGTGAGACCCGAGTGGGTCGAGGTCGGTGATCTGCGCCCGAGCGAGCGAGGTGCCGGCGGCTTCGGCCATACCGGACGCGACTGAACGCGAATCGACGCGGAACTGAACGCGGCGGAAGAGGGAGCTTCGGGTGGCAGAGGGATCCACGAATCGACGCGAGCCCGTGGAGCCGGCTCCGAGCCCGTCGGAGGTTGCTTCACGCGGAGCCGAGGCCCCCAGCGAGGCCTCGGAGGAGAGGTCGTCCCGCAAGGCCTCGAAGCGGCGCAGCGATCTCACCCAGCGTCTCGGCACGGCCGCCGTGCTCATCCCCTTCGTGATCTGGGCGATCATCCAGGGCGGGCTCGTCTACCTCGCCATCGTGATCGGCATCGGCCTGCTGGCGCAGCACGAGTTCTACGGTCTCATCGAAGACAAGGGAGCGCGCCCGATCCGGGGCGTGGGCCTCGGCTTCGGCGCCGCGGTGATCCTCGTGGCCCACTTCGGCAACGAGTATCACGCGATGCTCCTGATGACGGCCTCGGTCCTCTCGCTGATGGTGGCGCAGCTGGGCAAGAACGAGATCACGGAGGCCATGGCCAGCATCTCGGGCACGTTCTTCGGCGTCTTCTACGTGGGCTGGCTCCTGAGTCATGCGGTGCTGCTGCGCAAGATCGACGAGGCCGCCGCCTCCCATCAGGACCCTGCGTTCCTCGTGACCATCCACCTGTCTCCGGACAGCGGGATCTTCTTCATGATCTTCACGCTCGTCACGATCGTGGGCAGCGATGCCGGCGCCTACTTCGCGGGTCGCGCCTGGGGCCGGCGCAAGCTCGCTCCCATGATCAGTCCGAACAAGAGCGTGGAAGGGGCCCTGGGCGGGGTCATCTTCGGCGTCCTGTGCGGTCTGGCGACCAAGCTCGTCTTCGATGCGTTCTGGCCGGATCTCGCCGCGGCGCTGCCGTGGAGCGTGGCCCTGCTCTTCGGCATCCTGCTCTGCATCGTCGGGATCATCGGGGATCTCGTGGAGTCGCTCCTGAAGCGCGACGCGGCGGTGAAGGATACGGGCGCCCTGCTTCCCGGCATGGGAGGCGTCCTCGATCGGATCGACGCGCCGCTGCTCGGGCTGCCGACGATGTACTACCTGATGCTCGCCTACATCTGGTTCCAGGCGGCCTGATCGAGCGCCGTCCGGGACTCGCTGGAAGACCGCGACGCCTCCGGCGATGCCGCGGGCCGCGACTCCTCGACTCCCCGAGTCGCCGCCTCCGCGACGCGCCTTCCGTCCGCGAGTCAGCGACGACCCGGTTATCGCGACTGCGCGGGCTCTGCAGGGCCGGCTGTGGGCGTCGCGTCCGGGACGGGCGGTGCGGGCAGACCCGTCCAGCGGGTCGTTTCCTGGGGGCCGCGGGCCGGGCGGACCTCCACGGGAATGCCGGTGAGGCGCGACATTCCGGAGACGGGCTCGACGGCGTCGACGCCGCTCTCGGCGAGCACGTTCACGTTGACCCCCGTCGTTCGGCTGGCGACCGAGAGCCCGGGGGCATGCTGGTGACCCCATCCGTGGGGGATCGCGACCGTCCCCGGCTGCAGCTCCTCATGGAGATGAACGGGGATGCGCAGCGCTCCGCCCTTCGACACGACGTCGGCCAGGTCGCCGTGGCGCAGCCCCGCCGCCTCGGCGTCCTCGGGATGCATGTAGAGGTGGTTCGTCTCGCGGGCGCCCGAGACGAAGCTCTCCTCGTTATGCGTCCAGGAGTTGTGCGTCTTCACGTGGCGTCGGGTGATGAGCCTCAGGCTCGAGGGATCCCGACGCTCCCGCTCGAAGAGCGTCTCCAGGCGCTCGCCGGCCAGCGCGAGGAGCTCGGGGGGCGCGAGCGCGACGCGGCCGTCCGGGGTCGGGACCTTCCGGCCCAGGAATACGCCGCCGCGCTGGGGCGGAAGCGGGCGGCCGTGGGGCTCCCGGAGCAGCTTCCGGAAGCTGCCGTGGCCGGTCAGCCGAAGGACGAGGCTCATCAGCCCTTCGAGCGGGAGCGAGGGCGGCGCCGCTTTCCTGCGATCCCGACCCGGCCAGCGCATGCTCCACTCGAGCCCGCGCTGGGCGATCCGCGAGCCGAAGAGAGGCGTTCCGCAGGCGCGGGCCAGATCGACGTAGAGGCTCGCCTCGTCGCGCTGCTCGGCGTCGGGGGTATGCACGGGTCGCGTGGCCTGCAGGTAGGGGTGGGCCTGCATGCCCATCAGGAGGGGGAAGGCGAAGGGCAGGTCGGGGCGCTCGAAGGGCGTCGTGGCCGGGAGCATGTAGTGGGCCAGGGCTCCCGTCTCGTTGGGCAGGATGTCGAGGGTCACGAGCAGCTCGAGATCCTCGAACGCCTCCTTCAGTCGTTCCGCACCCGCCA
>CAYXLY010000486.1:0-3582 GCA_964466005.1 uncultured Spirochaetaceae bacterium
CCCGCTCCCGGGCGCAGGCGGACCTCGAGTCCGACTCGCGACCCGGCGCTCCTCCGGCCGTCCGGATCGGTCTCGACTCGGTGGGTGGGCTGGCGGCTCGCACGGCGGCTCGGCTGGTCGCCGAGCGCGAGCGGCGCCCCTTCGACGACCTCGGCGATCTCGTACGACGGACCGCGATGGATCGCGACGAGCTCGAGTCCCTGGCCGAGCTCGGCGCTCTCGCGCAGCTGCCGGGAGCTCCGAAGAGTCGGCGCGACGCCCTCTGGCAGGTGGCGGCGCTCGAACGCGATCCCCGATCCCTGTTCGCGGGACGCGCCATCGCCCGTCCGGCCGCATCGCCTTCCGGCTCCCCGGACTCGCCCCCCGCTCTTCCGCCCATGAGTGCGCTCGAGGAGACGCTGGCCGACTACCGGCTCGCGGGGCTGACGACGGGCGTGCATGCCCTGGCCCACCTGCGCCCCGAGCTCGATCGCCGCGGCCTGCTCCCCGCATCCCGGCTTCGCGAGCAGCCCGACGGAGCCCTCGTGCGCACGGCGGGACATGCGATCGTGCGCCAGCGTCCCGGCTCGGCGAAAGGCTTCTGCTTCCTCACGCTCGAGGACGAGACCGGCCTCTCCAACGCCGTTCTCACCCCCGACATCGCGCAGCGATTCCGTGTGCCTCTGCATCAGACCTCGATCCTCGAGGTCGAGGGGCCACTCCAGCGCGTGGAGGGCGTCCTGCACGTCCGGGTCCGAAGCCTCGCTGCGCTCGAGCTCGCGACCTGGAGACGACCGCCTTCTCATGAGGACCGCTGAGGGCTCTCATGAGGACCGCTGAGGGCTCTCATGAAGATCGCTGAGGGCTCTTCATGAAGATCGCTGAAGGCTCTTCATGAAGATCGCTGAAGGCTCTCACGAGGATCGCTGAGGGCTCTCGTGAGGATCGCTTAGGGCTCTCACGAGGATCGCAGATGACTTATGCTCCGGTCTTGCCAATCGACACTGTCCAAGCGGGACCGCCTTGAACGACGATCGTCTCCTTCGCACCCTCCGCTGCCGCAACTTCCACCGACCCGGAGTGCTCGGTCGACTCGCCTCGGCGATGGGCAATGCCGGCGCGAACATCGGCGACATCCGCACCGTCTGGGTCGGCCCGGAGCACATCGTCCGCGATCTCGACATCATCGTGCAGGGCACGGAAGGCCTCCAGCAGGTCGTCACGGCGCTCGAGCGGCTCGAGGGCGTGGAGCTGGTCGAGATCATCGACGACATCCACGAGTTCCATCTCGACGGCAAGCTCGAGATCCGGGCCACCCACCCCGTGAAGAGCGTGGCGGACCTCCGTCGGGTCTATACGCCGGGCGTGGCGGAGGTCGTCAAGACGATCCAGGCAGATCCGGACGAGAGCTACGCCTTCACGATCCGCGGGAAATCCGTGGCGATCGTGACCAACGGCACCCGGGTCCTCGGGCTCGGCAACGTGGGACCCGTCGCCTCGCTGCCCGTGATGGAAGGCAAGGCCGCCCTCCTCCATCAATTCGTCGGCCTGTCCGCGCTCCCGATCATCCTGCGTTCGCGAGACCCCGAGATCCTCGTCCGGACCGTCCAGGAGCTCGCCCAGGGCTTCGGGGCCATCCAGCTCGAGGACATCGAGTCGCCCGCCTGCTTCGAGGTGGAGGAGCGACTCGTCGAGAGCCTCGAGATGCCCGTCCTCCACGACGATCAGCACGGCACTGCGGTCGCCGCCCTCGCCGCCTCCGACAAGGCGATGCAGCGCGCCGGTCTCGACCTCTCCCGGGCGCGGGTCGGCGTCATCGGGCTCGGCGCCGCCGGCACGGCGATCGCCCGCATGATGCAGGACCTGACGCATCAGCCCGTGCTCGGCTTCGATCCGAGCCCCGTCGCCCAGGAGCGGCTGGCGAGCTCCGGCGGAGATCTCGCGCCGAGCCTCGAGGCGCTGATGGCCGAAGCCGACGTCGTGATCGCGGTCTCGGGTCGCGCCGACCTGATCGACCCGCAGCTCGTCCGACCCGGCCAGGGCATCCTGGCCCTGACGAACCCGGTCCCCGAGATCCAGCCCGAGGCCGCCCTCGCGGCGGGTGCGGCCTTCGCCGCCGACGGTCGATCGGTCAACAACCTGCTGGGCTTCCCGGGCATCCTGCGCGCGGCGATCGATTGTCGGGCGCGCCGGATCACCCGTTCGATGTACGTCGCGGCTGCACGCGCGATCGCCTCCCTGGCCGAGGAGGGCGAGCTCGTTCCGAGCCCGCTCCGAATGGACGTACACCGAGCCGTCGCCCGCGCCGTCGCCCGGGCGGCCGAGGAGGCCGGTGTCGCCCGGACCCGCGTCCCGAGCGACTATCAGCAGGAAGAGATCTTCCACACGCTCCGCGGCGACGCCTGACGCCGGGACGAGCGCGAGCAGAGGGCCGGACGACCGGACAAGGAGGGATCGAGGCGGATGGGCAGACTCGAAGGGCGCCGCGCGCTCGTCACCGGATCGGCACAGGGAATCGGACGGGCCATCGCGCTCGCCTTCGCGCGGGAGGGCGCAGCCGTCGCCGTGACCGACCTGCAGGCCGAGGCCGTCGAGGGCACCGCCGCGGAGATCGCCGCGCTCGGAGTGGCTTCCCGGGCCTTCGCCGGCGACATCGGGCGGGCCGCGGATTGCGAGCAGATCGTGCGCGGGAGCGCGGACGCTCTGGGAGGACTGGACGTGCTGGTCAACTCGGCCGCCTGGGCCGAGGTCGGCGTCCCGATCGCCACCACCGAGGACAGCCTCTATCAGAGGACCTTCGACGTCTGCATGTCGAGCGTCTTCTGGACGATGCGCGCCGCCTACCCCTTCCTGAAGGAGAGCGGGCACGGATCCGTCATCAACTTCGCCAGCAACGCCGGCACCGAGGGCATGCCCGGCAACGCCCCCTATGCCGCGGCCAAGGAGGCCATTCGAGGCTTCTCCCGCTCCGCCGCCCGCGAGTGGGCCGCGGACGGCATCCGGGTCAACCTGATCCGCCCGATCGCCGCCTCTCCGAGCACGGCCGCCTGGGGAGAGGCCAATCCGGCCCAGAAGAGAGCCTCCGAGGCGAGGATCCCGCTCGGACGATTCGGGGACTGCGATCGGGACATCGCGCCCGTCGCGGTCTTCCTCGCGAGCGACGACGCCCGCTACGTGACGGCCGTGACCCTGCCCGTCGATGGGGGCGGCGGCATGGAGCGCTGAGCGCCGCGGAATGCGCCCCCTTCGACGGCGAGGCGCACACGCGGGCAAGCGAGGAGACGGGCCGACGGGTCAGCTGATGTCGACGACCGTCCACTCCCGATCGCGGCCATCGATGACGATCTCGAAGGAGTCGTCCCGCCGCGAGCCCATCAGGGCCTTGCCGACCGGCGACCTCGGCGTGACGACCACGACGAAGCCGTCGCCGCCCGGACCGCTCAGCTCCTCTCCGGCGCCGACCGGCAGGAAGAAGAGGGTCCGCTCCTCCTCGCCCTGCTCGTCCTCGATGCGGACGTCGACGAGCGCCCCCAGATCGACCCGGGCATCGCCCCCGAACGGTCGGAGCGCCCTCTCGGCGAAGTCGAGCAGGCTCTCCATCTC
>CAYXLY010000487.1:0-3577 GCA_964466005.1 uncultured Spirochaetaceae bacterium
GATGGTAGAAGGGGTCCTCGCGGAAATGGCCGCGGTCGACCTCGTCGGCGAGCACGCGATTGGTCGCGGCGACGATCCGGCAGTGGACGGGACGTGGCGCGAGGCCGCCGACGGGCCGGACCTCACGCTCCTGCAGCACCCGCAGCAGCTTCGCCTGGAGCGCCAGGTCGGTCTCGGCGATCTCGTCGAGGAAGAGCGTCCCCGCGCCGGCGGCCTCGAAGAGTCCCGTTTTTTCGCGATCCGCGCCGGTGAAGGCACCCTTGGCGTGGCCGAACAGCTCGCTCTCGAGCAGCGACTCGGGACGGGTCGGCTCGCTTCGCGGACCGCGACCCCGGATCGCGATCCTCGGCCATTCTCGGCGCGGTCCCGGTCCTCGATGCCCGAGCTGGATCCGGCGAGATCCCGACCGCAGCAACGTCGCCCCCGATTGCCGCCTCCTCGAGAATACCCGCGTGTGCGACCGCCTCCTGCAGGACGAGAGCGGTCAACCCGGAAGGTCCCGTGCCCACCACAGAGCGGTCCGTCCGGTCTGCCGGCGCCGGAGCATTCACCCGACGTCCCCGCCTTCCCGGCACGATCCGATCCCGTCCGCTCGCGCACGGCGCGAGCACCCCGTGGTACCGCACCTGATGCGACCGCGGCGGCGGGATCAAGGGGGCCAGCCGCTCGAGCAGCTCCCGCCGCTCCATCACCACGCGGGTCGTCCCGTACGCGTTCGAGCCTGTGGCTGTCAAATGGCTGTCAACCGCCCTCGAGTAGACACACTGGAATGTAGGGCGGTGATTCGGAAGGGCCCGATTCTGCGATGGAATCGAGTGGTACGCCGGGAGGGATTCGAACCCCCGACCCTCAGGTTCGAAGCCTGATGCTCTATCCAGCTGAGCTACCGGCGCACGAAGCGAGAAGGGCAGACCGTGTGGGACACGGCAACCTGAAGGCCCGTGCAGTCTAGCAGAGTCGGGCGCTCCCGCCGAGCGGCCTGTGCGCCCGAGCTGTACTCGAGAGCCCGGCCCCGGGCGCATGCTCGCTCGCGAGCCATCCTGGGGTCGATCTGGCAAGATGGGGCGAAGTCGGGGGGCGTCCGTCGCCGAGGGTCGGCGTGGATCGGAACGAGCCGGAGGCGCCGCGGCTGGCTCGTGCCGAGAGCGCCCGCCGGCCGCCGGAGCCCGACCTTCGCGGGGGCCCGACGAGGAGAGGGGAGGGGAGATGATCGTCGTGATGGCTGCGGTGGAGGTCGATTCCGGGAGTCTCGAGCCCATGCGCGAGGCGATGCGGGCGATGGAGACGGCGAGCCGCGCGGAGTCCGGGTGCCTCGACTACGTCTTCAGCCAGGAGCTGAGCGCACCCGAGAGGCTGCGGGTCCTCGAGCTCTGGGAGTCGATGGAGGCGCTCGAGGCCCATTTCCAGCTCCCCCACATGGCTCGCTTCAACGAGGCCTTGCGGGCCCATCCCCCCCGGTCGCTGCGGATCGAGGTCCGAGAGCTGGGAGAGAAGCGTTCCTTGCCGAAGGCGGGGTCGCGAGCCCTCCCGGGCGACCCCGCTTCCTGACGAGCTGGCGCCCGCCGGACGCTCGCCGACCCTCGCGATACTCTCCCTTCCATGTGTGACTCCCTCCTGGCCCGAGGCGCCCGAACCGTCGACGGCGCCACGCTCTTCGCGAAGAGCAGCGAGCGGCCGGTCCGCGAGAGCCAGCCCTTCATTCAGCTCCCGGCGGCCTTCCATCCTCGGGGATCGCAGGTGCGCTGTACGCACGTGGAGATCGATCAGGTCGCCGAGACCTACCGCGTGATGGGACATTCGCCCGTCTGGTGCTGGGGCTTCGCGCAGGGTGTCAACGAGTTCGGCGTCGCGATCGGATGTCATGCGACCCGTTCTCGCGAGCCGCTCGAGCAGGCGGCCGGGCTGATCGGCATGGACCTGGTCCGGCTCGGGCTCGAGCGTGGACGCGACGCGCGGGAGGCGCTCGAGATCATCGCGACCCTGATCGAGATGCACGGTCAGGGCGGCGCCGTCTTCGACTCGACGGAAGATCCCGGCTGTCAGAACAGCTTCGCGATCGCGGACGGACGATCCGTCTGGGTTCTCGAGACGACGGCGCGTCGCTGGGCGGCTCGCTCCGCCGAGGGCGTTCGTCTCTCGAACGCGCTGACGCTCGGCGCGGACTGGGAGATCGGATCGAGAGACCTGGAGCGACATGCGGCAGAGAACGGATACTGGCGCGGTCCGGGTCGTCTCGACTTCCGGGCCGCCTATGCGTGTCCGGATGGGGCGTGTCCGGATGGGTGGGAAGCCTCCACCCGGCGGCAGGGCGGCGCGCGCCCGCGCGACTCCCCCCGATCCCCCCTCTCGCTGGAGACGGCGAAGCAGTGGCTCGGGGAAAGGGGGCGAGGCGCCGATTCGGCCGGAACGGCGCACGGGGAGCCCGATTCCGGACGGTCCGAATCCGGCGTATCGGCGCATCCCGTCTCGATGCGGGCCAGCCTGGTCGTGCGGATTCCCGAAACGGGGGGCGCGAGGCCCTGGCCGGTCTGGATCGGCTTCGACGTGCCCTGCATGGAGATCTTCGTTCCGGTCTATCTCGAGGGCGTGCTCCCCGCGTCGCTCGCCGCGTCGAGCGAGGACTCGATGTGGGCATCGATGCGCGCGTTGCGGGAGAGCGCGGCCGCAGACTCCGCGCGCGCGCTGCCCCGCCTCCGCGCGGGATGGGGCCGGATCGCGAGCGAGATCGAGTCGGATCGGGCGCAGGCCGAGGCCGAGGCGGCGGTGCTCGCCGACGCCGAGCGGATGGAGGAGAGCGCGGACACCTTGACGCGCTTCATGACCCGCACGACCGATCTCGTGCTCGAGACCTCGAGGCGTCTGGCTGGATCGGATTGAGAATCGATCGTGGCGATTGCAGCGATCCGTTCGCGCACTCCGCGCGCTATGCGCTTCGCGCCTCGTCCTTCTTGGCCGCGGCGGGACGTCGCACGCGCAGCGGGCGGACGAAGTACTCGTCGCGCAGCTCCCAGGGAACACCCAGCGCATTCAGGATGTGTCGCTTGGTCGCTTGACGACAGGGCCGACCCTTCTCGACGGCATGGATGGTTCGCGGCGAGACGTGGGCCTTCCGAGCGAGGTCGTTCTGGGTCCATCCGAGAGCTTGTCGTGCAGCGCGAATCCGGTTCATCGAGGACGTCTCAGCATGTCTGGGCAGGTTTCGAAGAAGCGCCAAGGATAGCGCCGACACGGCGCGGGGGAGATGGACAATTCCCCTAAGTAGCTGATTCCCTTGGGGCTTTTTCAGGTCCCGGAGCGCGGGAGCTCGGTCCCTTCGGGGATCATGGATGTCCTCGGGCCACAATCTCCGGACCGGCACCACTCTCTCTGCGGGGCCCTCTTCAACCGCTCCGGGCGCGCTCTCAGTGGCGTCCGGGGCGTTCCGAGCGCGGTGGACTGGAGCAGCGGGTGGAGAGGACGCCATCCTCGCTCCCCCGATTGCTCACGCGCACGGCCCGCCTCGCCGCGGTCGAGCCGGGCTCGGCTGGGCCCCGAGGGGATCAGAATCTCGGGCCGACCACCGACGACGGGAATGGAG
>CAYXLY010000488.1:0-3570 GCA_964466005.1 uncultured Spirochaetaceae bacterium
TGCAGAAGCTCGGCTCGAGCAGCATCATCTGCAGGATCTCGTTGCGCTTCTTCTCGCCGCCCGAGAAGCCCTCGTTGATCGCGCGCGACATCATGTCGTCGGGCATCTCGACGAGCTTCATCTTCTCCTTGAGACGGGTCAGGAAGTCGATCGCATCGAGCTCCTTCTCGCCCCGATGCGTGCGCATGGCGTTGACGGCCGTGCGCAGGAAGTAGTTGTTGGCGACGCCCGGGATCTCGACCGGATACTGGAACGCCAGGAAGACGCCCTCCCTCGCGCGGATCTCGGGCTCCATCGCAATCAGGTCTTCGCCCCGGAAGAGGACCTCGCCCCCGGTCACCTCGTAGCCGGGCTTTCCGACGAGCACGTTCGACAGCGTGCTCTTTCCGGATCCGTTGGGACCCATGATGGCGTGGACCTCGCCCGCACGGATGACGAGGTCGATGCCGTTCAGGATCGGAGTGTCCTCCGCCGTGGCGTGCAGGTTCCGGATTTCGATCAGGGGTGCTTCGGGCATCGGTGGCTTCATTCCTGTTGGCTTCGCGTGTTGGCTTCGATCGGAGCCCCTCGGCGCCGGCTTCCGCCCGTCCGATCGATGGAGGTCCGGAGAGTCGGCCGCTCGGGAGCGGGATCCGGGCTCGTCATCCGACGGCGCCTTCGAGGCTGACCGACAGCAGGTTCTGGGCTTCGACGGCGAACTCCATCGGGAGCTCGCGCAGCACTTCCTTGCAGAAGCCGTTCACGATCATCGAGATCGCGTCCTCCTCGCTCATTCCCCGCTGGCGACAGAAGAAGAGCTGCTCGTCGCTGATCTTCGAGGTCGTGGCCTCGTGCTCGATCGTCGCCGTCGGGTTGCTCGCCTCGAGGTAGGGGAAGGTATGCGCGCCGCAGCGATCGCCCATCAGGAGGGAGTCGCACTGGCTGTAGTTCCGGGCGCCCTCCGCCTTCGGCATGATGCGCACGAGTCCGCGGTAGCTCTGGTCGCCGTGGCCGGCGCTGATCCCCTTCGAGATGATCGTGCTGGTCGTGTTGCGACCGATGTGGATCATCTTCGTGCCGGTGTCGGCCTGCTGCCGGTTGTTGGTCATCGCCACCGAGTAGAACTCTCCGATGGACTCGTCCCCGATCAGCAGGCAGGAGGGATATTTCCAGGTGATGGCCGAGCCGGTCTCGACCTGGGTCCAGGAGATCTTCGACTTGTGACCGCGGCAGGCTCCGCGCTTGGTCACGAAGTTGTAGATGCCTCCCTTGCCCTCGGCGTCCCCGGGATACCAGTTCTGGACGGTCGAGTACTTGATCTCCGCGCGGTCGAGGGCGACGAGCTCCACGACCGCTGCGTGGAGCTGGTTCTCGTCGCGCTGGGGCGCAGTGCAGCCCTCGAGGTAGCTCACGTAGGCATCTTCGTCGGCGACCAGGAGCGTCCGCTCGAACTGCCCCGTGCCGGCCGCGTTGATGCGGAAGTAGGTCGAGAGCTCCATCGGACAGCGCACGCCCTTCGGAATGTACGCGAAGGAGCCGTCACTGAAGACCGCCGCGTTCAGGCAGGCGAAGAAGTTGTCCGAGTAGGGGACGACGCTTCCGAGATATTTCCGGACGAGCTCGGGATGCTCCTGGACGGCCTCGGAGAAGGAGCAGAAGAGGATGCCCTGCTTCTCGAGCTCGGCCTTGAAGGTCGTGGCGACCGAGACGCTGTCGAAGACGGCGTCGACGGCGATCCCGTGCAGTCGTTTCTGCTCGAGCAGGGAGATGCCGAGCTTGTCGTAGGTCTCCCGCAGCTCGGGGTCGATCTCGTCGAGGCTCTCGACCTGCTTCTTCTGCTTGGGCGCCGAGTAGTAGACCATCGCGTCGTAGTCGATCTGCGGATAGTGGACCTTGGCCCAGGTCGGCGCGGACTCTTCCTCGAGCATCTGGCGGAAGCGCCGGAGCGCCTTGAGTCGATACTCGAGAAGCCACTCCGGCTCGTTCTTCTTGGCCGAGATGAGTCGGACCACGTCCTCGGTGAGGCCGGGCGGTGCGCGGTCCTCCTCGATGTCCGTCACGAAGCCGTACTTGTATTCCTGGCTCGCGATTCGCTCGAGCTCGGGATTCGCTCCTGCCATGAGTCTCCTCGACTTTCCCCGGGCCGCTGCCCGGAATCTCTCGGTTCGAACTCGGTTCGAACGTTCGCTGGACCGCGCCGCTCGGCGGGTCGTGACCGGATTCAGGCGCCCCCTCGCACCCCTTCGAAGCCCTGCGGACGCCCGTCTCGCTGGATCTGGAGGGTCGCGCTCGCCGACCCGATCCGGCCCGCTCGCGGGCGGTCCGGGACGAGGTCGGCCAGGGTCACGTCGGACAGGGCGCGCTCGACGACCCGGCTGATCCGCTGCCACGGCTCCCGGACGGCGCACATCTGCTCGTGCTCGCAGAGCTCGGGCCCGATCGCACAATCCGTCAGCGCCACGGGGCCCTCCAGGACGCGGATCATCTCGGCCACCGGGAGATCCTCGGGAGCCCGGGCGAGCCGATAGCCGCCCTTGGATCCCCGCTGGGAATCGAGCAATCCCTCCCGGGCGAGGGCCTTCAGGATCTTGCTGACCATCGGAACCAGCAGGTCGACGCACTCCGCCAGCTCACGGGCGTTGTGCGGCGCATCGGTGGGATCGCTGGCGAGCTCGGCCATCAGGACGATCCCGTAGTCCGTGGTCTTGCTGAGTCGAAACATCCAGCCTCCGCCGCTTGCCCGCGGCCGCTCGCGCCGCTCCGGGCGGCCCCGAGCCGCCCTTCGCCGCCCTTCGCCGCCTTGGATCGCGCCGTTGCGGCTGCCCTGCCGCGGACGCGCCGACTATATCGGACCAAATTGGTCCTGTAAATACAGAACCGGATCGGTCCTGAATCTTCCGGGCTCCGAGAGGAGCCGGTCCCGCGGGGCAGGTCAATCTCGGGCGCGATCCGGCGATCGGGAGCGATCGGGAGGAGAGCGCGGGGCGCGCGCCGCCTACGGAGTCCGCGCGCGATCCGATTGAACGAAGCGCAGCATCGGGATCAGCAGGGGCATTCCGTCGTGCGGCCAGTCGACCGGCGGCGTCTGGAGGCGGCCCGGCTCGGTGACCCGGGAGACGCCGAGCCGCGCGAGGGCCCCCTCCAGCGACATCTCCGTCGGCTCGTCGAGTCCGGCGAGGGCCACGCTCGAGAGATGGCCCCGATAGGGCTCGAGCCGCTCGAGCAGCTCCGCCTCGTCCCGGACCGGAAGCAGGCGCAGGAATCGATGGAGCGGAGCGGGCCGTGGGGCGGGCGTATCCTCGAGGATCACCGTGCCCCCGGCGCCGTCGAGCACGAGCACCGCCCGTCCGGCCGCCGCCCGCATCCGCGCCTCTTCGCACTCGAAGGCCTTGGACGCGAGGACCTCGACCGGAATCTCACCGCGCGGCAGGCCTCCGGCCCAGCGCTCGAGGGCGCCGGACAGAGCGTGAGCGACGGAGGGACGATCCTCCTCCTCGATTCCGAGGAGGTAGACCACGGCCGGCGACAGGCATCCCGACTGGTCCCAGCGCGCCACGTCGAGGGCGAGATCCGTGACCACGCGCTCGAGCC
>CAYXLY010000489.1:0-3568 GCA_964466005.1 uncultured Spirochaetaceae bacterium
GGCTCTGAACACTCTTTCCCTACACGACGCTCTTCCGATCTCTATCCTGCTCGACTGCGGGTCCATCTCCGTTGCCCCATGTCCCTTGCAGGAGAGGCCGGGGGAGACGGACGGGCGCCGTGATCGAGCGCCGGCTCGTCGCGGAGGATCGTGGGGTCTCTCGGGGTCTCTCGGGGTCTCTCGGGGTGTAGCTCAGTGGTAGAGCCTGAACTTTGGGGGTTCAGCGTCGTGGGTTCAAATCCCACCACCCCGACCATCTCCCCGGCTCTCTACCGGCTCTCTACCGGCTCTCTACCGGCTCTCTACCGACCCTCGCCCCCGACCCTCGCTCCACCCCCTTCTTCGCCGCGGCGGAAGCTCGCCGAGGCGGAAGACGGGAATCCTCGGCGGCGAACGAGGAGAGCGCACACCGGATCTCCCGGGAGATCCGGCGTGCGCCCCCAGGCCCTACTTGCCGTAGACGTAGGCGCAGAGCCGCTGCGCCAGGATGTAGTTCTCCGCGCGGTAGTCGACGACCTCCACCTTGCGGATCCCGGCGCCCTGCGACGCCTTCACGACGGACATGTCGCCGAAGGGACCGAGGAAGTTGAACAGCAGCCACCAGGCACAGGACTCCCCGGTCTTGAAGTCCGAGGTCATGTCGACCTCCTGGATGTGGGTCATGTTGCCGACGGGCGTGACGTACGAGATGCAGCCGGACGTCGCGAAGGCGACGGCCAGCAGGCAAACGAGTAGAGCTCTACGCAATGATCTCTCCTTGAATGAGCGACACCGGGATGGTGTTAGTTTGTGATTGTAGTCCGATCTTCGAAGAAACTCACGGGTTGACGTGTCTGGATGGCTCGCACGGTGGGCTTTTGGCAACGGATCGATCGGCGCTCCCAGCGTCCACGGAGGCGACTCGGGGGGTGCGGGGACGCGGGCAGACGCTCGACGGTCGGGCCATCTCGAGGGAGAGGTTCCTGGTCTCAGCGGGCTCTTCTCGGAAAGACCGCTGAAGGCATCGCCGGCCTTCAGAGCCGGCGCGTCGTCCGGTCGGCCGCCGACGAACGACACGAAATGGCCGCCAGAGTGCAGGACCTCGACGCTCCGGGTCTTCCGAGTCGGCTCGACCCGAGCGAACACCCGACGGGTAGGCGGAGGGAGAGGTCGGGATGACCCGAGATTTCGCGGGACAGGTCCGACGGCCCGTCGCTATCCTGGGGCTCGGGTCAAGGTCGGCGCCGGGAGGGCCGATCCAGGTCGGACGGGCTCGACCCGGGCCCGGCCGTAGGGGTGCGATGCAGATCCGTCTCGCCATCACGAGCCTGATGATCGTCCTGACCGCGCTGGTCGGATCGCAGGAATCCCTGTGTCAGGTCGTCTGCGGGGACGTGTCTCCGTCGACCGCTCTCTCTCGCTCGTCCATGTCGATGGCCCCCACCCCGGCCGAGTCGGTCTCCATCCTGGTGGCCGTGGACGGGGCGAGGCCGACCTCCGGGCCGGGGCGCGAGGCAGGCGATCGGAGCGAGGGGGCGTCCGCCGCGCAGCCGTGTCATGGGAAGCTGGCCGACGCCCCGATCCCGTCTTCCCACTCCCGATCGGGAGCCGGCGGGGGCCGCAGCGGTGGCCGCCATGACGAATGCCCGGGCTGCGCCGAGCTGCAGCCTCTCGCCGTTCCCGATGCGTCCGGGATCGATCCCCGCCCGCCGACCCTGCTGGCGCTCCGCTCGGCGAGCCGAACGCTCCGCCCTGGAGCCCCGGCGAGAGGGCTCCTGCGAGGAGCCGTCCCGGAAGCCCGGCGGCTTCCCCCGCCTGACATCCTGCTCCTGAAATCCACGCTCCTCGTCTGATCGTCCACCGTCCTGCGTGAGGCCGGCCCGCGGCGGCTGCGCTTCGCGACGCGTGCAGACGACCGTCTGCGACTCGTGGTCGGCCCCTGTCCGGCCTTGTCGGGCGTGCGACTCGAGCCTTCGGCCTCGAAGGGCTCGGGCGGTGGAGCTCTGGAATGTGCGAACGAAGAAGACGAAGAGTGGCCGCTCGCGCGGTCGCGACGACGGTGTGCTGCCTGCTCGGCGTGGGCTCCGGGGCGGCGGCCCGGACGAGCTCGGACCCGGTGGGGCCGACCCTCGGAGGCCCGGCGGGCCTCGCCGGGTCGGCCGGAGGAGACGCCGCGGATCGCGCGAGTCCGGCGCCCGCTCCGCTCGCACTGGACTGGTGCATCGAGCGGGCGGTGCAGCGCAATCCCGAGATCGAGGAGTGGATCGCTCGATCGGAGGCGGCGCACGAGCGGATCCTGCCGGCCGGGGCGCTCGAGGATCCACGCCTGATCTACGAGGCCAGCAACCTTCCCGTCGCTGACTTCGACTTCGAATCGACGCCGCTCTCCGGTCACCAGATCGGCCTGCGCCAGAAGCTTCCCTTTCCGACGCTGCTCGCCACCCGACGGAACGCGGCTCGCGAGGCGAGCGAGGCCGTCTCCTTCGAGCTCGTCGATCGACGACGACGCGTCGCGAGCGCCGTCGAGAGGGCCTGGGCGGATCTCGGCTTCGCGCAGCGGGCGATCGACATCACCGATCGGAACCTCGAGCTGCTGCACCAGCTCGTCCGTATCGCGGAGGCGCGTTATGCCGTCGGCTCCGGGCTCCAGCAGGACGTGCTCCGCGTGCAGGTCGAGCGGACGGCGCTCGTGCAGGAGCGGCTCGCGCGGGTGGCCGAGGTCGAGCGGGCGACGGCGCGCCTCGCGTCTCTCCTCGACCTCCCGTCCGCGACCTCCTTCGCGCGCACGACGCCCCTCGACGATCCGGCCCCGGTGCCCGCAATCGATCCGCTCTACCCCAGAGCCGCCGAGACGAACGCGAAGCTCCGCGCATTGCGCGCGGAGGTCGAGTCGGCGGAGCTCGCCGTGCGCACGGCGCGGCTCGAGGGGCTGCCGGACGTCGACGTCGGAGTCGGCTACCGCGTCCGCCGCAACGTCCCCGGCGATCCCGTCGAGGGAGACGATTTCGTCTCGGCCAGCGTGACGATCCGGCTGCCGGTCCACCGCGCTCGCTGGCGTGCCCACGAGGCCGAGCGGCGTGCGCTCCTCCGCCAGACCCGGGCCCGACTTCGTCAGCACGAGCTCTCGCTCGAAGAGCGGCTCCATGCAGCCCATGCCGAGCTCGTCCGCTCGGATCGCGAGGCCGAGCTGCTGAGAACGGGGCTCGTGCCCCAGGCCCATCAATCGCTGGAGGCCAGTCGCTCGGCCTACGAGGTCGGCCGCATCGAGCTCGCGAGCCTGCTCGACAGCCAGGTCCGACTGCTCGAGGCGCAGCTTCGCGCCGTCCGCGCCCGGGCGAGCCGGCGGACGGCCTTCGCGCGACTCGAGGCCCTGGTCGGGGAGGATCTGAGATGACGTCCGAAATGCGCAGCCTCTCGGGAAAGCGGTCGCTCCGACTGATTCTGCTGGCTCTCGGCTTGATGGGCGCGGCGGGTCTCGGTTGGCTCGGACGGTCTCTTCTGGAGCGCGACTCCGGGGTCGGCATGCGAGCGGCGCCTCGGGACGACGGTCCCTGTCCGGGCGGTGCAGAGCCGCTCTATTGGAAGGCGC
>CAYXLY010000490.1:0-3550 GCA_964466005.1 uncultured Spirochaetaceae bacterium
CTTCGAGCATCATGACCAGCGGGAGCTTCTCCTGCAGGGCCAGCTCCGCGATCCGGAACCGCTTGGACGTGCCCGCCGAGCCGATCGAGCCGCCGAGCACCGTGAAATCCTCGGATCCCGCCAGCACGGTGCGCCCTTCGATCTGCCCGCTGCCGCAGACGAAGCCCTCTGCCGGGATCCCGGAGAGGTTGCCCGTGAGTGCTCCGATCTCGCGAAAGGTGCCGGGATCGAAGAGGGCCTCGATGCGCTGGCGGGCGTCGAGCTTTCCGCGAGCGTGCATGAGCCGCTCGACCCTGTCTGCTCCCCCCATTGCCTCCATGCGCGCGCGTCGCTCCCGGAGGTCGGCCTGCAGGGGCGCCCAGGCCTCGCGGTGGGCCGCCCCCTCGCGCTCGCGTCGCCGTCGCTTCCGGTCTCGGGCTTCGTCGTCGGGCTTGGAGTCGGACAATCGAGCTCGTCTCCTGCTCTGCGTCGAGGGCTTCGCTCTCGCTTCACGGCGGAAGGAGATCGGGCCGGCCTCGAGGGCTCGCGGGGGCTGGATCGGCGGGACCGAGAGGCCTAACGCGGGGCGCCGCCGCGCTCGCGCTGTCGCTTCAGCTCGATCCGGGCGATGGTGCGGCGATGGACCTCGTCGGGGCCGTCGGCGAGCCGCAGCGTGCGGGTCTGGGCATAGGCGCTGGCCAGCCCGAAGTCATCGCTCACCCCGCCTCCGCCATGGGCCTGGATCGCGTCGTCGATGATCTTCAGCGCCATCAGCGGGGCCTTCACCTTGATCATCGCGATCTCGGACCGCGCGACCTTGTTGCCGACCGTGTCCATCATGTACGCGGCCTTCAAGGTGAGCAGGCGTGCGCACTCGATGTCGATCCGGGCATCCGCGATCCTCTCCTCCCAGACGGAGTGCTCGTAGAGCTTCTTCCCGAAGGCCTCTCTCGACATCAGCCGGTCACACATGCGTTCGAGGGCGCGCTCGGCCACGCCGATGATCCGCATGCAATGATGGATTCGACCGGGGCCGAGGCGCCCCTGGGCGATCTCGAAGCCCCGGCCTTCCCCGAGGAGGAGGTTCGAGGCGGGCACGCGCACGTCTTCGAAGGCGACCTCGCCATGGCCGTGCGGCGCGTCGTCGTAGCCGAAGACCGGGAGATGACGCTCGATCTTCACCCCGGGCGTGTCCCGCGGCACCAGGATCATCGTCTGCTGCGCATGGGTCGGGGCGCTCGGGTCCGATTTGCCCATCACGATCAGGATCTCGCATCTCGGATCCAGGATGCCCGAGGTCCACCACTTCCGTCCGTTGAGGACGTACTCGTCGTCGTCGCGCCTGATCTCCGTCTCGATGTTCGTCGCGTCGGAGGAGGCGACGCCCGGCTCCGTCATCGCGAAGGCCGACCGGATCTTTCCGTCGAGCAGGGGCTCCATCCAACGCTTCTTCTGGTCTTCGGTGCCATAGCGCTCGAGGACCTCCATGTTTCCCGTGTCCGGAGCCGAGCAGTTGAAGACCTCCGCGGCGAAGCCGACGCGACCCATCTCCTCGCAGAGGGGGGCGTAGTCGAGATTCGAGAAGCCCGCGCCAGCCTCGCTCTCGGGAAGGAAGAGGTTCCACAAGCCTGCCTGCCTCGCCTTGTCCTTCAGCTCTTCCATCAGGGGCGGGGTCTGCCAGCGATCGGCCATGGCGGCGTGCTGCTCGGAGTAGGTGGCCTCGTTCGGGTAGACGTGCTCGTTCATGAAGGCGCGCAGCTGCTCGAGGGCGTGCCGGCACTTCTCGCTGTACTCGAATTCCACGTGGATCTCCCGTTTGCGAAGGGCCCCGGGATTCTACGCGGTCACGTCGGAACTCTCCATGGCACGATCCGGTGCTTGACCGGGCGTCGCATTCCGACGGGGCGGCCTCCCGATCGGCTGGCTAGGCTCTCCCGCCATGGACATCCGACTCGACGGCAAGGTGGCACTCGTGACGGGCGGATCCCGGGGAATCGGAAAGGCGATTGCCCGGGCCTTCGCGGAATCGGGCGCCCAGGTCATGATCACGTCCCGCAGCGCCGAGTCCTGCGAGGAGGCGGCCGGGGAGCTCGGGGACCACGTCCACTTCGAGGCGGGACACATCGGACGGGACGAGGACGCCGAACGCGTGGTCGAGGCGACGATGGACCGGCTCGGCCGCATCGACGTCCTGGTGAACAATGCCGCCACCAATCCCTACGCCGGGCCGACCATCGACGTCGAGAATGCTGCCTGGGACAAGACTTTCGAGGTCAACCTGAGCGCACCGCTGTTCTGGACCCAGCGCGTCTGGCGGCGATGGATGAAGCAGCACGGCGGGGCCGTGATCAACATCTCGAGCGTCGGCGGGCTGGCGACGAGTCCGATCCTGGGCGTCTACGACGTGACGAAAGCGGCCCTGATCCATCTCACGAAGCAGCTGGCCGCCGAGCTGGCGCCGGGGGTGCGCGTCAATGCCCTGGCGCCCGGGCTCGTCCGGACCGACTTCGCGCGGGCGCTCTGGGAGGGGGGGCGTGGCGACGAGGTGGCCGAGGCCTATCCGCTGAAGAGGCTGGGAGAGCCCTCGGACGTGGCAGGCGCGGCTCTCTTCCTGGCCGCCGAGACCGGTCGCTGGATCACGGGAGAGACCTGGGTGCTCGATGGCGGAGGCCTCATCGGGTATCGCCCGATGGGATAGGCCCGACCAGAGCGGGATCCCGGTCGGCCTGGAGCCTCGATTCGGGCCGATACCACCTCGACTCGGCGCGACGGGCCTCGCTGGCGCCGGAGCCGCGAACGAGTACGCTTGCCGACATGCCTTCCCGCTCCGTCGATGATCCGAGCTCCAGGCCGAGCCCGAGCGGGCCAGACGAATCCAGCCCGTCCAGCGAGTGGAGCGCGCTCACGCCGAGTGCGGCCGAGATCGAGTCCCTGCGCGAGCAGGTCGGGCCCGGACCGGTCGTGATGGTGAACCTGCTGAAGTTCCGCGAGCCGAACGGACGCGAGGCCATGGCGCGCTACGGCCAGGTCACGGCGCCGCTGGTCGCCCGCAGCCGCGGCGAGGTGGTCTACGCGGGCGAGGCCGGACCCGTGCTCGCAGGACGCGAGGACTGGGACAGCGTGATCCTCGTGCGCTTCCCGGACATCGACGCCTTCATCGCGCTCGCGGCAGACCCGGTCTATCAGGGCGAGGCGAGACCGCTGCGCGAGGAGGCCCTGGAACGGACCCTCTGGATGGTGAGCCGCCCGGCCGGATCCTGAGACGGAGGGACTCTGCCGCTTCTGGAGCCGCTGGCGGGCGCCTGATCTGGCTGGCGGGCGCCCGATCTGATTGGCGGGCGCCTAATGTAGCGGGCGGGCGCCTAATGTAGCGGGCGGGCGCCTGGCGCCGCCGCCCGCCCGACGCGGGCTCGCCCGACTTCGCGCGCCGTCGGGCTGCGTTCATGGACGAGAGCCTTCCGGAGGGCCGTCCGGAGGAGGGTCGTCCGGAGGAGGGTCGGAAGACCGTCGGAACGCGCGTCGCGGGGACTCGTCGAGGTCGGGAGGCTCGCTCTCGGATTGCTGCAGGATG
>CAYXLY010000491.1:0-3540 GCA_964466005.1 uncultured Spirochaetaceae bacterium
GCGGGCGGGGCGGGGCGGGGCGGAGTCGAGCGGAACCGGTTCGCCCGCGAAACGTCTATTCTCTCGGACCCGAGGCTGCTCTCGGGACGAGCCCGACCGGAGGTATCCATGCACGAGTCGCCCCCTGCCCGGAGGCCCATCCCTCGCAGGCCCGGCGCCAGGGCTCTCGCGGCCGCGATCCTGGCGCTCTTCGCCGCGAGCGGCTGTCAGTCGATGTGGGACCGGGTGCGCGAGCGCGAGCGGATCTTCGCGGTCGACATGGCCCGGACCCAGGCCCAGCGGGATCAGTGCGTCCAGGCGCTCGCCTCCCTCGACCGGGCGCAGGCCCGCCTCGAGCTCGGCACCTACGCCTGGGAGTCGACTCGTGTCCGGGCGCGCTGCTACGAGAAGCTCGGCATGCACGCCCTGGCGCGCGGGCATCAGCGCCTGATCGAGGACTTCTACTCCGAGGGAGCCCCCGCGATCGAGCGCCCGGCGGCACCCGGCGCCCCCGGCGCCTCGGTCCTCCGGGTTCCGGGCGTCGACCCCTTCCAGTACGCGCCGGTCCCCTCGGCGTTCGATCTCGAGGAGCCCCGCTTCTCACCCTACGCGCGCCGCTCGAAGATCGTCGGTCGCGTGGTCGTGGCCTTCGACCTGAACCGCGAGGCCGAGCCGACCCGCATCCGCGTGCTCGAGACGCCCCACCCGCTGCTCGCCACCTGGGCGATGGAGGCCGTCGCCCGGTCGGAGCTGAAGAAGAAGGCCGATCCGAGCAGCCTGATGCCCGGAACCCGCTATGTGACGACCTTCGCCTTCGAGTGGCGCTGGGCGGAGGATCCGGCGGACCCGATCGAGAAGTGAGCGCGGACCCTTCTCTGGCGAGAGCTCTCGCGCGAGCCGCTCAGACCTCGACCGGCAGCTCGAGATGGGTCTGGTAGATGAAATCGCGATGCTCGAGCAGGCTCGGATCGAGGGCGTCGACGATCCGGGGCTCCCGGGCCTCGAACATCTTCTCGATTCCCGGGGCGAGGGGGAGCTGATCCGGTGGAAGCGGCTTCAGCAGGTTGCAGAAGGTCGCCCAGTAGATGTCGAGAGCGGTGAGCGACTCGCCCATGAGATAGCGATGTCCGGCTCGCTTCGACTCCTCGAGGCGTGCCGTGAGGAGGCCGAGGATCTCCACGACCCGATCGAGCGCCAGGGCCGTCTCCTCTTCGCTGGAGAGATATTTGTGTCCCATTGCGGCCATCGCCGGGCTCGCGCCATCCTTCATGGCCGATCCCATGGCGAGCAACCGCCGACACCAGCCCAGCCCGAGCTCGCCACAGATCTCTCGCGACAGCCCGAACATCGTCACCCGCTCGGCCGGATCCGACGGCACCAGGCCAGGCGACGGGGCCAGGCGCTCGGCGAGCCACAGGATCTCCTCCCATCCCGCTCGGGGACGCTCGTCTTCGTACATCGCCGCGGGAAAGGAGTCCTGGCCCGTCCACTCTCTCAGGGCCTCTCGGGGCTCGCCCGGCGCGAGCTCGACCTTGGCGTAGTCGATTCCCTTGACGTGCAGGATCCCCTTGGCCGCCTGCGTCCAGGGGCTCGGCACGCCCCGGATCACGACCAGGCGCAGCCCGCCCCGCTCCCGCGCCTCGGCAATGCTCAGATATCCGTCGGACATGAAGACTCCTCTCGTGTCGCTGCGCTCGACCGGCTGACGGCTGGCGGATGGCGGCTCCTCGATGGGCGCCTCGCGGCCCGATCCTCGGGCCTCCGCCTCGGGCTCTCAGGGCTCCGCCTCGAGCTCGACGCCGTAGGCCTGAACATAGCCCTGCGTCCGCTCGCGGATCTCCTCATCCGTGTAGCCCCAGTCGCTGGGATCGTATCGATGGCTCCCGTGCTTGCCCTTGGGCTTGTCCGCCAGGTATCGCCGGATCCGATCCGCCAGCTCCGGCTCGAAGCGTCTGCCCATCTTCGCGTAGGCCCGCTCGATCGCCTCGACGGGATCCCTCATCTGATCGAGGAAGTGGAGATCGACGAAGCGATCGGGAAGCTCTCCGGCGTCGCGTCGTCGCTTCACCTCGAGCATCAACGCGTGGGTTCCGAGTCCGCCGTCGCCCCCGAAGCTCGCCGCATCGACCGCATCGCTTCGCTGCCAACGGACCGAAGCGAGCGTCGAGAGCCCTGAGGGAACCGTCTTGATCGGGTCGCGATGCGTCAGCACGATCCAGGCGTCGGGATACGTGGCGAAGACGAGATCGAGTATCGGAAGATAGGTCGGCGTCTTCAAGACCCAGGTCCGACCCGGCGCGCGCGATTGCAGCAGCTGCAGATGGACCTCGTGAAACTGGAGCGCCGCCTCGAAATCCGGCATCCAGCCCGGGATGTTCGAGGTGATCCACCACATGAAGCTCGCGAAGGACGGCATCATCGCATGGATGCACTCGACCGGGATGTCGGAGCGATGCTCGTGGATGCTCGCATACTCGGGCTGGACGTCGGTCCAGAGCTCCTGCTCGCACTCGGTCATCGCGACGACGGACGTGAGATCCTCGGACGGCGGAACGGGATGCGCCGCCTCCCACGCCAGGACCGGCCGAAGGGACGGATCGAGAGCCAGCAGCTCGAACAGGATCGTCGTCCCGGAGCGCCCGGGGCCGGTCACGATGATCGGGGCCTCGATCCGCTGGTCGAGGATGGAGGGCTGCTCGCTGATCGCGCGCGTCATGAAGAGTCGCGTGCGCAGGCAGCGCAGGATCTCCTGTCGCGTCATGAGTCGACCGATGACGCTGAGCTCGGCCGTCCGCTCGATCTCGGTCACGAGCGCATCGAGCCGGCCCCGCCAGTCGCCGTCGAAGTCCCCGAAGTCGTCGAGCCCCGTCGATTCGCGTGCGAGTCGGACGAGCTCGTCGGGGTCGAGGGCGACCAATCGGTCCGCCGCGCCGACCGAGGCGCCCATCGCGTTGAGTCGCCGGACCCAGTCGGGCCTCGGATAGCGGTCTGCCATGCGCTCGATCATCACCCGTGCCTCCCAGAGAGAGCGGGGAGGCTAGTGCCCCGGTCGACGGGCAGCCAGACCATCCCCGGCTCGCTACTCTCGCGACGCCGGCCTCCGCCCTGCCCCGCGCATCGCTCCGAAGGGGCCGAGGCGGCGACCCCGCTCGGGAGCGACGCCAGGAGACCCCCATGCGATTCGACAACCGGGTGACCCGGAGCCTCGGCATCGACATCCCGATCGTGCAGGCTCCGATGGGCTGGATCGCGCGGGCTCAGCTCGCCTCCGCGGTCTCGAAGGCCGGGGCGCTCGGGATCATCGAGACCTCATCGGGCGAGCTCGACGCCATCCGGGGCGAGATCCTCGCGATGCGGAAGCTCACCGATCGACCCTTCGGCGTGAACATCGCCCAGGCCTTCGTCCGCGACCCCTCGATCGTCGACTTCGTCGTCGAGCAGGGCATCCGCTTCGTCACGACCTCGGCAGGCAGCCCGACCCGTTTCACGAGGCCGCTGAAGGAGGCCGGGCTCACCGTCTATCACGTCGTCCCGACCCTCCGCGCAGCCCTGAAGGCCGTC
>CAYXLY010000492.1:0-3540 GCA_964466005.1 uncultured Spirochaetaceae bacterium
GCGCTCTCCCCGGGTCTCGTGGGGCGGCCTTCGGCGTCGACCGGCTCGACGATCAGCGCGTCCTCGATCAGGTGCATGCCGTCGCCTTCACCGCATCCGATCGCGACGACGCCGTGCATCGGCCAGAAGTCCAGATGCGACGATCCTCGCAACACCTGCGATCGTCACGGCAAGCCTCCGGATGCGATGGCGCGGTCGTTTCCCGCGAGAGCGAGCTCCCGCTCAGGTCGCCGCCGGCAACCTCCAGGTCTGGTGCTCGATCTCCGCGCACGCGGGCTTCTCTCCGCGGCGCACTCGATTCAGATGCCGGGCGAAGCGGCGCATCACCCAGGCATGTCCTCGCGCCTGGGTATGCTTGTAGATCCACCAGGGCAGACGCGGGCTGAACTGATGCACGGCGGCGAGTCCCTCGTCGCCGTCGGGCATCGAGCGGAACTCGAGCCGCGGAAAGCCGATCGCCGGGCCGGCCAGGAGTCCGCCCTTCACCTCGAAGAGGGCACGGGTCACGCCGCTGCGATCCGGGCGGAAGCGGAGCGTCAGCAGCGGCCAGGGCAGGCCCACGGAGAAGAAGTCGAGACCCGTCTCCGAGCGGGACACGCGGATCAACCCCCGCAGCGAGCTCGGTAGCCATGCGGCGAACTCGGCCGCCAGCCAGATGGCGTCGCGGCCGCACGGCAGGGGCAGTCGCTGCACCGAGAGGGCCATCGGCTCGCGCACGAGACTCTCGGGGCGGAGCGCCTCGTCGAGCGCCTCCGCGAAGGTCTTCCCCGGCAGGCCGATGCGATCCTGCAGCCAGCGGTCCTCGGCGACCATCTGGTGACGCAAGCTCTGGATGAGCGGTGCCACCAGGGCCTTCGGTGCGCCCGTCACCATCGAGACCCACAACCTGGAGAGCTCGGGGGTCACCAGCGGAACGGGCAGCATCAGACGGCGCTTGCCCATCACGCGCGCCGTCTCGCTCATCATCTCGCGATAGGTGAGCACGTCGGGACAGCCCACCTCGCAGACGCGCCCCGTCGTCTCGTCGAGCTCGAGACAGGCCCGAAGCAGGGTGACCACGTCGTCCAGGGCGATCGGCTGTGTCCGGGATCCCGTCCAGCTCGGACAGACCATCATCGGCAGGCGCCCGACCAGGCGTACGAGGATGTCGAGCGACGAGCCCTCCCGACCGACGACGAGTCCCGCGCGCAAGGCCGTCACCGGCACCCCGTGGCCTCCCAGCACGCGCTCGACCTCGAGCCGGCTCGCGAGGTGCGGTGACAGCCGCTCCCGGTCCAGATCGGGCACGAGCCCGCCCAGATAGATGATGCGCTTCACGCCGGCGTGGGCGGCAGCGCGCCCGAAGTTGTCGGCCAGCAGCAGGTCGAGATCCGTGAAGTCGCCCTGCGTCAGTCGGCTCGAGGGCATCATCGAGTGGACGAGGTAGTAGCCGACCTCGACATCCTGCAGCGCGCGCTCCGCCTCGTAGAGGGAGAAGAGGTCGCATTGGCGCCACTTCATGCCCGGGCTCGGAGCGGAGGGCGCCGGCTCCGGGTCGGACTCGCTGCCGACCCCGCGACCCAACGCGATCACCTCGTGGGACTCGGCGAGCTCGCGGACGAGAGATCGGCCGACGAAGCCCGTCGCACCCGCCACCGCCACGCGACGGGCAGGTCCGGCCGCGACCCGGCGCGGCTCGAAGTCCTCCGTCCTCGATTGGCTCGCGACCTCGATCGGTTCGCTCACTTTCCGAGATCCTTCGAGTCTTCCATCGCTCTGCTCCGCCCTCTTGTCCGCCGGACCATAGCGGCGCGCCTCGACGGGCCCAGCGGGTGGCCTCGGCGCGGCTGGACTCGACCGGCCAAGGCCTGAGTCCCGATCCGAAGCACTGGATACACGGAGCGATGCCTTTCGTCACGCGACTAGCGTGGGACGGGTCGGCGTGGGGCGGGACGGAGACGAGCCGGCGTCTTCCCTCGAGTTAGACAAGCCATGAACGCCGGCTAGCGTCCGCGCATCGATCGACACGCCCGTCGAGCGTTCGTATGGATCGAAGAGCCCCGCGGAGACTCAGGTGCGCTCGACCGGATAGCGCTCCGAGCGAGCGCGCCCGAGGCGCCGTGGCGATCAGGACCGTCCGGCGAGGGTGGCCGGGCCGAGGAAGAAGGAGAAGCTTGATGAGCCAGGATCACACCGATCGAAGACTCTCGCGCCGCGCCTTCGCGAAGGCGGGCCTCGGCGCAGCCGCGCTCGTCATCGGAGCGGGGCTCTGGCCCCGGACGAGCGGCGCCGGACATCACGAGGCGGGCGAAGGGGAGTCCGAGCCGACGCTGGTCACGGACGTTCCGGAGAATGCCGGTCTCCTCACCGCGGTCCAGTACGTCGCGGTCTCGGAGATCGAGGGCAAGAACTGCGGAAACTGTCAGCTCCTCCTGGAGCGGGAGGGAGACGTCGGCCGCTGCGGTCTCTTCCAGAAGGGCAAGGTGCCCGTCTCGGCCTACTGCACGTCCTGGATCCAGAAGGCCGGCGCTTGATCCACGCCCCGCCGCGAAGCGCATCCGACCTGCAACGCATCGACCCGAGCCGCGCGCGTCCTACCCAGGGCGTCCCGCAGAGGAGCTCCCCATGCGACCGATTCCGTTCCTTCTCTGGATGACCCTGGCCCTGGTGGTCGGATCCACGACCGCACCGGCGATGGATCCCGACGGTGGGCACGTCGACGGCGAGGCCGTCGTCGAGCACCTCTTCGCGAAGGCCGACGCCGACGGAGACGGCGTCCTCTCGAGCGGCGAGTACGCCGGCGCCGGACTCGCGGAGTTCGGCCTGGCCTTCGGGGCCTGCGATGCCGACTCCGATGGCCGGCTCACGCCGGGTGAGTACCTGGAGATCTACCGCGTGCATCATCCCAGCGGAGACGAGATCGAGATCTGACGCGGCGCGATCGGCGGGGGGCAGACGACTCCGGCCGACACGCTGCGCTCGACGCCGGCGAGCCTCTCCACGCCGGTGTCCCGGCGCTTCGGGTGAGCTGGGTCGTCTCCTCTCGTCGGATCCGGACGGAGCGGTGGTCGCAGGGGGAGCGGTTCGCTATCAGACGAGCTAACGGCTCCTCCGTAACCGGGGCCGGATCATCGGAATCGACCGATCCGCCCCGGGAGAGAGAAAATGAGTCTGCCCCAGCCCGTCCGTCCGCTCATCGACGCGGCGATCGCAGAGACCGGGCTGTCGAATCTCGGAGACGATTGGTTCCTCGGGCCGCTCTCCG
This sequence comes from uncultured Spirochaetaceae bacterium, assembly GCA_964466005.1. Classification (GTDB taxonomy): domain Bacteria; phylum Myxococcota_A; class UBA9160; order UBA9160; family UBA4427; genus UBA4427. The sequence continues at coordinate 3,245 of CAYXLY010000492.1, forward strand.
TCTGGGCCGAAGATCTCGACCAGGCCAATCTCAGCGATCGCGGTCGACGCTTCATGAAGTCTCTCGCGGTGCGCGACCTCGCTCGGCGACTGCGCGTCCTCGAGACGCTCCGCGCACATCCCGAGATCGAGGAAGTCGAGATCCCCAGGATCGTCTACATCACCGGGCTCGAACGCAGCGGCACGACGATCCTCCACAACCTGGCGTCCCTTCACTCCTCGGCTCGTGCGTTCCTGCGATGGGAGCTGATGGAGCCCGTTCCTCCGCCGACCGCCGAGACCCACGCGACGGACCCT
>CAYXLY010000493.1:0-3539 GCA_964466005.1 uncultured Spirochaetaceae bacterium
CCCATCCGGCTGCGGGCGGGGATCCCGACCCGGTCTCCGATTCAGTCCAGGATCTTGCGGATCGCCTCGAGGAGCCGATCGACGGGCTCGAAGCGGGCGTTCTCGCCCATGAGTCCGATGCGCCAGATCTCGCCCGCCAGCGGCCCGAGGCCGGCACCGACCTCGATTCCGAACTCCTCGAGGAGTCGCCCGCGGACATTCGCCTCGCCGAGGGTCTGCACGCGCTCGGGCAGTCGCACGGAGGTCAGCATGGGCAGGCGGTAGGGCTCCGCGACGAGCGGCTCGAATCCCATCGGCTCCAGCCCGGCCAGCAGCCGCGCCGCCGCTCGTCGATGCCTCTCGAACCGCGCGGGCAGGCCCTCCTCGAGCACCCGGTCCAGTCCGGCGGCGAGCCCGTAGGTGGCCGTGATCGGCGCCGTGTGATGGTAGACGCGCTGGGCGCCTTCGTAGTATCCGGCGAGCAGCGAGAGATCGAGATACCAGCTCTGGACGGGCCGCCGCCGCTGCCGGACGCGCTCGATCGCGCGCTCGGAGAAGGAGACCGGGGACAGTCCGGGCGGACAGGAGAGGCATTTCTGGGTTCCGCTATACGCCGCGTCGATGCCCCAGGCATCGAGCTCGACCGGGCGGCCGGCGAGCGACGTCACACAATCGAGCACGACCATCGCATCGTGCTCCCGAGCGGTCTCGGAGATGATCTCGACCGGTTGGCATACGCCCGTCGACGTCTCGGCGTGGACGAAGGAGACCACGCGGGGCTGCTCGCGGCGGATTGCCTCCCGCATTGCGTTCGGGTCGAGCGGCTCACCCCAGGCCGCCTCGACGGTCTTGACCCGGGCGCCGGCCCGCCGGGCCACCTCCGCCATCCGGCCACCGAAGACGCCGTTCACGCCCACGAGGATCGGATCGCCTGGCTCGAGGAGGTTCACGAGCGCGGCCTCCATGCCGGCGCTGCCGGTGGCGGAGAGGGGGAGCGTCATCGGATGCGTCGTACCGAAGACGGTCCGCAGCCCCTCCTTGACCCGGTCGAGCAGGGCGATGAAGCGGGGATCCAGGTGCCCGATCAGGGGCCGGCTCATGGCCTCGAGGACCTCCGCAGGCGCATTCGATGGACCCGGGCCGAGGAGGAGGCGTTCCGGAAGGGGCTGAAGAATCGACATGGCCCCAGGGTAGCGATTGGCGAGCGCGAGGCCCGAGCCCGGGCGTCGGCGTGTTGACAGCCGGCGGGTGCAGTCGTAGCCTAGCCAGCTTCACCCCCCAGGGAGCAGGGGCGAATCGGGATGTCTCGGCCCGCCCGGGAGGCGTGGCCCGGACTCGGTGCGATTCGATGAGCGCGGGCCGGCGAACGAGCCCGCACCCGTTCGTCGGCTCCATCCATGCGTGATCGGGCCGGAATCCTCGCTGCTCCGAGCGGCTCATGGCCGTGCGGGGGCGAGGCGAGTCTGGCGCGCGCATGCCCGGACAGGCGCGGCGGGAGAGGGCTCGAAGGGTCGGGGGATCTTCGCGGCGGGATTCGAGCCGCTTCATCGAAGGAGCTGCCACCATGCGAGGGGTGGGGCGAAGGACGAGATGGATCGTGGGCCTGGGGTCGCTCGCGATCGCGATGGCTGCACTCTATCTCCTGGTGGGGCCGGACCTGCTGGCGAGGCCGGACGAGCCGCTTCCCGAGCGTCACACGCCGGCGATGGACGAGATCGACGAGGCCTCGCGCGAGGCGATGAGGGAGCTCCTCAGGAACGTCGACGAGGAATAGGTCGGCGACGGATCGAGCAGGTCGAAGAGGTCGGAGAGAGAGAGAGAGAGAGAGAGAGAGGATGGGCTGGCGATCCAGGGAAGCCTACGAGCAGGAAGAGCGAAGTCGCCTGGCGCCCTGGGCGGCCGTCGCGGGGGATTCCGCAGGGAGACTCGTGGCCGAGCCCGAGCATCCCTATCGAACCGCCTATCAGCGAGACCGGGACCGGATCGTCCACTCCCGGGCCTTTCGACGCCTCGAGTTCAAGACGCAGGTCTTCGTCTACGTCGAGAACGACCACTATCGGAATCGGCTCACCCATACCATCGAGGCCGCACAGGTGGCGAGGACCGTCGCGCGGGCCCTCCGACTGAACGAAGATCTCGCCGAGGCGATCGTGTTGGCCCACGACCTGGGGCACACGCCCTTCGGCCATGCCGGAGAGGCGGTGCTCGACGAGCTCATGCAGGACGAAGGCGGATTCGACCACAATCGACAGAGCCTCCGGATCGTCGACCTGCTGGAGATCCGCTATCCCGAGTTCGCAGGCCTCAACCTGACCGCCGAGACCCGTGAGGGAATCCTCAAGCATGGCAGTCCCTGGCCCCATCCGATCGAGCTTCCTCCGCTCTTTCCACAGAGGACGCTCGAGGCCCAGCTCGCGGATGCGGCCGACGAGATCGCCTATCTCCACCACGACCTCGACGACGGCCTTCGCTCGGGGGTGCTCTCGACGGACATGCTGGCGTCCACGAGCCTCTGGAAGAAGGCGGAGGCCGATCGGCGACCGAGCGTGTCGGGGAGTCCGCCCTCGGTCCTTCGTTCGCAGACGATCGGCGCCCTGGGCAACGCTCTGGTCGGTGACCTGATCGAGGAGACCAGCCGCCGGATCGACGTCGATCCGCCGTCGGATCTCGCCGCCCTTCGGTCTCGTCCGGAGCCCCTCGTGGGATTGTCTCCGGAGGTCGACGCCCAGAAGAGGGAGCTCAAGCGCTTCCTCTCCGAGAACTTCTACCACCATCCGCGCGTCCAACGTCGTACGCACAAGGCCGAGTGGATCGTGGGGGATCTCTTTCGAACCTATCGGGATCATCCGACTCTCCTGCCCGCCCACGTGCGGGCTCGCTTCGGGCGAGAGGGGAGCAGTCGGGCGATCGCGGACTACATTGCCGGCATGACGGATCGGTTCGCGATGGACGAGCACCGGAGGCTGCTCGATCCACACGCACCGACCTGAGAGCCCGCAATCAGGAAGAATCGACCCAACATGAGCCTACCCGAAAGCCTCGAGCGCGCCGCGAGCGAGCTGCCCGACCTCGCCGATCGAATCCGTCCCGCCAATGGAGACCCCCATCGTCTGCTCGAGGAGCTCGAGACGGCGCAGGCCTCCAGCCTTCTCGCCTGGATCCTGCGCTTCGAGCCCGAGATCGCAGAGGAGCTGATCACGGCCTGGGGCGAGAGCGAGACGGGTGCGGCCATCCTGCTTCGACAATCGGAAGACGGCCTCCCGAAGGCCAGTCGCAAGCAGCTTCGTCGAGCGCATCACCGACTCCGCTCCCAGGGAGTGGAGATCGAGAGCGCGGCGGCCGACTCGCCCGAGCCCGTGCGCCGGGTCGTCGGATCGGAGGACCGCTGGCAGGCCGCCTACGTCTCCGCGCCGGACTTCCGAGGCGCCCGGATCGGCTATCTCGTCGACTCTCATCCCGCGGGAGGAGCCCGTCTGTTCGAGATCCGCTTCGACGAGGAGCGCGGCATTCGCGATCTCAAGGTCTACAATGCGGGCCGCAGCAAGGTCCGGGGATTTCTG
>CAYXLY010000494.1:0-3537 GCA_964466005.1 uncultured Spirochaetaceae bacterium
CGTCACGAGCACCGTGCGCTCCGCCGAAAGCGCCTCTCTCGGTGCCCCTCTCGTCGCCCCTCTCGCGGCGCCTCTCGCGGTCGAGGCACGCGACGCAGAAGAGCCGGCATCGGGTCGAGCCGTTCGCTCGCTGGCTGGGGATCGCCTCACCATTTTCCGTCCGCCTCCGGGCGTCCGAGTCGCGCGACCCGCCTCCCCGCCAGCCAGCCACTGACGGGCGACGCGCCCGACACATCTCGCTGCCGAGACGCACTCCATCTCGCACCGATATGCGTCGACCATAGCAGCCGGACGCGTGCCCGGATCTCCGCGCTCTCGCCGAGGCCGATCTCGCCGTGCCCGAACGAAGGCGTGACGGGGCATCGATCCGAGCCCGAGCCCCTCGCTCGGTCGGAGTCTTCGAGAGGGTCTCTAGTTTCGGAGCTCTCTGGACGATATCGTCCGCGCGGGTCGGACTCGCCGCACCGGCCGCACTCGCCGCATCGCCCGCGCCCGTCGCATAGGCCGCGCCGGCCGCGCCGCCGTCACGAACGGAGCCCCGATTGATCCCGATCCCGGCCGACCCCTTCGACGAGTTCATGCGGCTCCCGACCACACGCGAGAGCGCGGATCCCCGCTTCGACGTCTGGCGAGCGACCGAGCGGGACTACGAGCGGGTCTTCGACTGTGTCGACGAGTCCTTCGGGCGACGGCGGCCGCGCGCGGTCTACGACTGGCTCTACCGACGCAATCCCTATGGCCGGGCCCGGGTCTGGGTCGTCTCGGAGCGGGCGACAGGCCGGCTGCTCAAGACCGGCGCCTACTTCCCCTGGCCGGTCTGGCGAGGCGACCAGCCCTTGCCGGGCTCGCTCTGCGGCGACGTCGCGACCGTGCCGGATTGGCAGCGCCGGGGTCTCTCGAAGATCCGACGCGAGGTCAGGCGCTCCCATCCCTGGCATGGATCGATCTGCACGATCGCGGGCCCGAACGAGGGCTCACGCGTCGTGACGACCAAGGCCGGCGAGGCGGAGTCGATCCTCGGAGCGCTCCCGGGCGGCGTGGCCATCCTCCGCCCGAAGCCCGTCCTCGAGCGCTTCGGCATTCCGAAGCCGCTGATCCCGCTGGGCTCGGGAGCGATCTCGGGGCTCGCCTCGGCCGTGCGGGCCGTCGCCCTGCGTCCCAGGGCTGCTCGCACGAAGGCGACGGACACCGCCGCGGCGCTCCGCGTCGAGCCCTGCCCGCGCTTCGAAGACGCGATCGACGACGTGACCGAACGCACCATGGCCTTCCCCGCCTACTGGTGTCCGCATCCCGCCGCCTTTCTGAACTGGCGCTATCTCGACCATCCGATCGAGTCCTACTCGGCCTTCGTGCTGCTCGAGGGCGAGAGGCCGATCGGCTACTCCGTGCTGCGGATCGCGGGCGAGGACGCGACGCTCTCGGAGCTCGCCGTCGCCTCCTCGCCCCGGGCCCACGGCGCCCTGCTGCTGCACCGGACGCTCGAGATCGCCCGCGAGGCGGGCTGCGCGACGGTGCGCTTCTTCGCGCCGCCCGTCTGGCGGCATTGGGGGCTGCTGCGGCGCGCCGGCTTCATCCCCTACCGGACGAAGAACTACCTCGACGTCAGCTATCAGGCGGACAAGGAGGGCGCGCTCGACCTCCGTCGCTGGCAGCTGACGCCCGGCGACCGCGACTATCATTAGGGCATCACCGCATCACCGCATCACCGCATCGGCGGCCTTCTCGAGCTCGCGGGGCGGCCCTCTCATGAGCGCCGATCGACGGACTCGCCAGACGAGTGCCCCGCCCGACGGGCGCGCGCCGAAGGCCTGGACCCGTCGGTTCACCTGGCCGGCAGAGGGTCTGCGCGCCTCAGAACGCGATCAGAACGCGATCAGAACGCGATGGGATCGAAGTCGTACTCCAGCGTGACCACGAAGAAGAACGTGTCGACGCCGGGGCGGTCGCCCAGGCGGTCGCTCTGCTCGGTCCGTCGGTAGCGGCCGTCGATCGTGCCCGCGACCTGCTCGTCGAATCGGAAGCGCCAGCCGCCGATCAGCGTGAACGCGTCTCGCCGCGCCCGACTCGACTCGACGATGGAGAAGGCGCCGTCCGCGGCGCGGCGGGCAGAGCCGTCGGCCGCCTCCACGACGAGAAAGTCGACGACCGTGGCGTCGGTGAGCGTCTCCCGACGATCCCAGCTGCCGGCGAGGAACGCGCTCCAACGGGAGCTGGCCGGCGCGTACTCGAGCTCGAGGGCGATCCGGTCGAGACTCGACGCGAGCCCGTCGCCCGAGGTCGTGCTCTGACGACGCGAGTAGCTCGCCTCGAGGTTCCAGACGTCGAGCCGCGCGGAGAGGGAGGCGCCGCCGAAGAAGGTGAGTGTCGAGTCCGTCCCCACGCGCGAGCCCACGTCCAGCGGAAAGGTCGCGAGGCCGCCGAGATCGGCGGCCCGGATCGGCGTCCCCGTATTGAAGTCGCAGTTGCTCGCGATCGGGCTCGGCGGGATCGACGCCGGCAGCCCCGTCGCGACGTCGCAGCTGTCGAAGTCGGCGCGGAAGAGCTGACCGCCCTGCTCGCCTCCCACGAAGACGGTCTGCCGGACGACCTCGGTCTCCTCCTCGTCGGAGCGGATCCAGGAGGGGCCACCACTGGCGGTGAAGGTGATCTGGTCCGTCACGTTCCAGACCCAGGTGAGGAAGCTATTCACGGATTCGCCGGTCGAGCCCAGCCTCGAGAAGGCGCCCTCGAAGTCCTGGTTCGTATAGGACGTTCCAGCGCCCAGGAAGTGGCGCGGCGCGACGCGGAAGCGCAGCTCACCGGCCACGTCGAAGGCCTGGCTGTCGTTGCGGTCGACGTTCTCCTGGAAGTCGACCCAGTGATGCGCGCCGCGCAGGCGCAGCTGCAGCAGGCTGGTCAGGTCGTGGAGCAGCTCGAGCTCGAAGTCGTTGCGGAGATAGCGATCCTGGTTGGGGTCGAGGGCGGTGTCGCCGAGCTGGATGTCCTGACGCGAGAAGCGGAGATTCGAGATGTCCCGGAATCGCTCGGTGACCCGGATCGAGGTGCGCGCCGAGAGATCGTAGGTGGCCCGAGCGCGCAGTCGGCTCTCCCAGGCGTTCACGCTCTCCTGATCGACGTAGGCCTGATAGGCGCCGTCGAAGCCCACCTCGTATTGGAAGCGTCCGACCTCGGCGCGGAGATCGACCGAGGGGCCGATCTGGAAGGAGTTCGCGGCATCGGGGTCGACGGCGCTCGAGAAGAAGTTGGAGTTGTAGACGTATTGCGTGTCGACGCCGAGGCGAAGCTCCTGCCCGGCGGCCCCGGAAGCGATCCCCGTGGCGGCGAGCGCCATCAGAAGCACCGCCAGCCGGCGGCGCACGAGACGACGAGGACCGGCCCGACGGCCGGTGCCGGCGACAGGGGATCGACCGCGCATCAGTCGGGCACGATGATCGTATCGCCGGGCTCGAGCAGGAAGTTCGACTCCGGAGCGAGGCCCGCCACGAAGGCCTCGTAATCGAAACGGTACTCGAGGGTCTCGTCGCCCTCGTGGACCGT
>CAYXLY010000495.1:0-3533 GCA_964466005.1 uncultured Spirochaetaceae bacterium
GCTGGCGCCTCGCGGGGCGTTACGCTCCGGCCGCGCGCGGGCGAGGTCGATTCCCGAGCCCGCAGTTGACCCATGGCCCCCGGCGCCGACGGAACGAGGATGAATCGAGGACCGAGTGAACAGCCCCCCGGGAGTCACGGGCCGCTCCGGCTCGGCCGGCTGCGCGCCGCGATGCTTCTGCTCGCATGCAGCCTGGCCTGGGCGGTGGGCCCTGCCTCGACGGCCCGGGCGAAGGATCCCTTTCTCCGGCGCACCGCCACCGTCGAGGTCGTCGAGAAGGTCGGACCGAGCGTCGTCAACATCACGACCGAGCGGGTGACCCGGACCGCCAGCCCCTTCCGCAACCGGCCCGGCTTCGACCCCTTCTTCGACGACTTCTTCGGAAATTTCTTCGAGCCTCGACAGCAGACGGTCCAGAGCCTGGGCTCGGGTGTCGTGATCGACCGCGAGGGCCACGTGCTGACGAACGAGCACGTGATCGCCCGCGCAGACCGTGTGAAGGTCGCCGTCGGCGACGGCCGCGAGTTCGAGGCCGAGCTCGTCGGCGCAGACCCGACCAACGATCTGGCCGTGCTGCGGATCCTCACCGAGGAGTCGCTCCCCTTCACGCCCCCCGGCTCTTCGCACGATCTCATGGTCGGCGAGCCGGTGATCGCCATCGGCAATCCCTTCGGCTTCTCCAACAGCGTGACGACGGGCGTCATCTCCGCCACCGACCGCTCCGTGCGTGCGGAGAGCCATACCTTCCACGGGCTCCTGCAGACCGACGCCCTCATCAATCCCGGCAACTCCGGGGGACCGCTCCTGAACGCGGAGGGCGAGCTGATCGGCATCAATACGGCGATCTACGGCGGGGCCCAGGGCATCGGCTTCGCGATCCCGATCGACGTCGCACAGCGGGTCATCCGCGAGCTCCTACTCTACGGCGAGGTCCACCCCGTCTGGCTCGGTCTCGAGTTCCAGGATCTCGATCCCGCACTGAGAGAGGTGATGGGGCTGCCGAAGGGCCTCGTCGGAGCCCTGGTGAACCGTCTCCACGCGGGCGGCCCGGCGTCGAAGGCGGGGGTTCGACGGGGAGACATCCTGGCGAGCCTCGACGGCCGCCCGGTCGAGAGCGCGCAGGCACTCTTCGAGATGCTCCAGAGCATGACGGCCGGCCAGGAGATCGCCCTCGAGCTCTATCGCGACGGGTCGCTCCGTCAGCTCACCGCGGTCGCCGCGGAGCTTCCGGATCCGGTCGTGCGCAGCCTGACGAGCCGCATGCTCGGCCTCGAGCTCGAGAGAGCGAGCGCGGGCGCCTGGTTCGAGATCCGCAAAGTGATGCCCGGCTCGGCGGCCGAGGCAATGGGCATCCGTCCGGGAGATGCCGTGCTGGAGATCAACGGCATGGCTCTCGAACGCGACGAAGACCTTCGGCGCGTCGTGGCCCGGCTCAGGGGCCATGCACGCGCGCAGGTCGTGGTCCAGAGGGGACCCGGCCGATACCGTCTGAGAATTCCGCTCCAATGACGAGCGACGCGCCGCACGAGCCCGTGCGCTCCGGACCCGTTCCCGAGCCGCGCGACGGCCGACGAGCGGAAGCCACCGAGGAGACCCGACCATGCGACTCTCGTTGATCTCGACCCTGGCGATCGGCCTGATGGCGCTCGGCCTCTTTCCGCAGCTCGGCCTCGATCGGGCGCTCGCGCCCGGCCCCGACACGGCGAGCGCCATCGATTTCTTCGGCGGCGACGACGAGGAGGAGGAGCAGGCCGCCTCTTCCCGCGAAGAGTCGCGCGAAGAGTCGGGGGCCTTCTGGCGGACCCAGAGCGGAATCCCGGAGACCCGTCCCATCGGCATCCCGACCAGCTTCGCGGACCTGGCGGAGCGGGTCGCCCCGGCGGTCGTGAGCATCCAGACCACCGGCACGATCACGATGCGCCAGCCCATGCTGCCGCCGGGCTTCGAGGAGTTCTTCGGAGGCAGTCCCTTCCACGACCGCGGCATGCCTCGCGAGCGTCGCCAGAGCGGCGAGGGCTCGGGCTTCGTGATCTCCGAGGACGGCTATGTCGTCACCAACAACCACGTCATCGAGAACATGGACGAGATCAACGTGCGCTTCCTCGACGGCAAGGAGCTCTCCGCGGAGATCATCGGCCGGGACCCGAAGACCGACATCGCGCTGCTGAAGGTCGAGCCCGGAGACCAGAAGCTCGAGACCCTCGCCCTCGGTGACTCCGACGCCGTCCGGCCGGGCGATTGGGTCGTCGCGATCGGCAACCCCTTCGGCCTCGAGCACACGGTGACCGCGGGCATCATCTCGGCCAAGCACCGAAGGGACGTGACGCAGCAGTCCTACGAGGACTTCATCCAGACCGACGCAGCGATCAACCCCGGCAACTCGGGGGGGCCGCTCATCGACCTCGAGGGACGCGTCATCGGCATCAACACGGCGATCCGGCGCGAGGCCAACACGATCGGCTTCTCGGTCCCGATCAATCAGGCGAAGCAGATCCTGCCCCAGCTGCGAGCGGAGGGACGCGTGACCCGCGGCTGGCTCGGCGTCCAGATCCAGGGCGTGACGCCCGAGCTCGCCGAGAGCTTCGATCTCGAGTCGCCGAAGGGCGCGCTCGTCTCCCAGGTCCTGCCCGGCACGCCCGCGGCGCGCGGCGGCCTGCAGCGCGGCGACGTGATCATCGAGTTCGGCGGCGAGGAGATCGAGGAGTGGCGCGACCTGCCCATCGTGGTCGCGAACACGCCCGTCAACCAGGAGGCCGAGGTGGTCGTGATCCGCGACGGCAAGCGCAAGCGCTTCGAGATCGAGATCGGCGTCCTCGAAGAGGACCAGCCGCTCGCGTCGCGCGATGGCGACGAAGAAGGCACGGGCGCCCGGGCCTTCGGCCTGCGCGCCCAGACCATGACGCCGGCGCTCGCCGAGCAGCTCGGCCTCGAGGAGGTGAAGGGCGTCGTCGTCACCGAGGTCATGCCCGATGGACCCGCAGCCGAGGCCGGCATCCGCCGCGGGGACGTGATCCTCGAGCTCGATCAGCAGGAGGTCGAGGACGCGCGCGACCTCGCGAAGAAGCTCGACGCGGCGGACGGGAGCGTGCTGGTGCTGATCCGTCGCGGCGAGAATACGCTCTTCGTCCCGCTCAAGCGGGCGGGCTGAGCGTCGCCTCCGGCTCCGACGCGGGCTCCCGCTCCGAAGCGGGCTCCCCGCGGAGCCGGAGATGCTGGTAGAGCTCGCCGTCCGCGAAGCCCTGGCGCCGATAGTAGTCGCGGGTGCCGATCGCGGAGATGACCGAGAGCGTCTCGAAGCCCGCGCGTCGCGCCACGCGGCCGGCGGCGGCGAGCAGACGCGCGCCGAAGCCCCGATGCTGCGCGCGACCCTCGGCGTCCGTACCGATGCCCACGGCGCCGCCGTAGACGTGGAGCTCGCGCACCAGGGCATGGTGGCCGAGCTCGGCGACGAAGGAGGCCTGGTCGGGCAATGAGAGGCGCAGGAATCCCACGACCCGGTCCGTCTCGGTGACCAGCTCGAGGAAGCGTTCGCG
>CAYXLY010000496.1:0-3532 GCA_964466005.1 uncultured Spirochaetaceae bacterium
CCATCCACGACCTCGAGCCGGACGTCGGCCCGCCCGAGGTCGAGGATCGCTGGAGGCCCGAGCCCGAGCCCACCCTCGTCGAGATGGCGCTGCGTACCACGATCAACGGCTTCAGGCAGCCCGTTCGCTTCGCTCGGGTCCTGGGCAAGGTGGCCCCCCCCGCGCTCCGCGCCGTCTGGGAACGCCGGGAGGGCACGGAGGAGCCGACGAACGGACGGGTGCCGCGCACCCGGTTCAATGGACGCGTTTCTCCCCATCGGGTCTTCGACGCGAAGACCTTCTCTCTCGCCGACGTGAAGCAGATCCGCAAGGCCATCGAGGGCGCCACCGTCAACGACGTCGTGCTCTCCGTGTGCGGCGGCGCGATGCGCGGCTACCTGGAGGCCCATGGCGAGCTGCCCAACGAGACCCTCTCGGCCTTCGCGCCCATCTCCGTCCGCACGGACGAGCAGAGCGGGACGGCAGGAAACCAGGTCTCCGGCATGATCGTGGCCATGCATACCGACGTGGCCGACCCGGTCGAGCGTCTGGAGAAGGTCCGGGAGTCCACGCGTCAGTCGAAGGCGATGACGAAGGCCGTTGGTGCGCGGAGCCTCACCGACGTGACCCAGTTCATGCCGGGAGCGCTCGCCGGAATCTCCGGACGACTCGTCGCGCGGACTGGAATGATGAGTCGCCTGAATCCCATCGCCCATGCCGTCGTCACGAACGTGCCGGGTCCGCAGTTCCCGCTCTATTTCACTCGGGCCCGCATGGTCGGCAGCTTCGGCCTGGGCCTGCCTCTAGACGGCATGGGGCTCTTTCACGCGATCCTGAGCTACGACGGGCAGATCTCGATGGCGGTGACGTCGTGTCGCGAGATGATGCCCGATCCAGGCTTCTACGCGGAGTGCCTGGAGTCGGCCTTCAACGCCCTCCGTCGAGCCGTCTAGATCCGCCCAGCCATCGCCCCCGGTCCCGGCCGGCCCGCGTCGGTCTCTGTCCGTCTCTGTCCGTCTCTAGGGAATCACGCGGGACTCTCGCAGGTGGGCGCGGCCTTCGGGGGAGATGCCGAGCTCGTCGAGAATCTCGTCGGTGTGCTCGCCATAGAGAGCCGGGGGTCGCGAGATCTCCGGACGGGTCCGCGAGAAGGAGGCGACCTGACGGGCCCGGCGATACCGGCCGTAGACCGGATGGCGAGCTTCGAGGACCGTGCCGTTGTGCCGGATCTGCGGGTCCTCGAGCACCTCGGCGTGTCCGAGTACCGGCGCGGCGGGGACCTCCCACTCGATCATGCGTCGATAGGCCTCTTCGGTCGAGAGCGCCGCGAGCCCCTGCTCGACGGCGCGAGCGCGCTCGAGCTGGTTCTCCTCCTCGAGCATGGCCTTGCCGCGCTGGCCCGGGGCGTCGGCCAGGTCGCTCCGTCCGACTGCGCGCAGGGTGCCCCGCATCTGCTCGGCCGTGCCCGCCCAGATGACCAGCTGTCCATCGGCCGTGCTCGAGAGGTGGTAGCGTTCGCCCGGAACGACGTAGTGCTCGATGTCGTCGCCCACCAGCGTGTGGCGGAGCATGCCGTCCGGCCAGAAGAAGGCGAGACCGGCGTCCAGCATGGACACGCGAACGTGCTGGCCGGGCGCGCCCCGCTCGCGAGCGAAGAGGGCGGCCGTCACGGCCTGGGCGAGTGAGTAGGAGGTCGCTTTGTCGACGACTGCGTTGCGCACGAGATCCGGAATCGGGATCTCGGGATTCAGCTGCGCGGCGACGTAGCCCGTCAGGGACTGGAAGATCGGGTCGTAGCCGCGTCGGTCGGCATAGGGCCCATCGTCGCCGAACCCCGTGATCGAGGCATAGACGAGGTCCGGGTTGATCGCCCGGAGATCGCTCTCCCCCACACGCAGTCGCTCCGCGGCGCCTGGACGCCAGTTCTGGACGAAGACGTCGGCATCGCGGACCAGGTCGTAGAGGATCGCCAGACCGGCCTCGCTCTTCAGGTCGAGCCCGATCGATCGCTTGCCGTGATTGCAGTTCGCATAGAGGGCGGCCATCCCGTCTCGGTGATTCGCGAGCTGCCGGCTCTCCTCTCCATGGCCCGGTGGCTCGACCTTGACGACCCGAGCGCCCTGGTCCGCCAGGATCATGACGGCGAGGGGGCCGGAGATCACCTCGCTGACGTCCACGATCCGTACTCCTGCGAGTGGTCCAGCCATTTCGGGCTCCCTCCTGGAGGGTCGCGAGCGACCTCGCCCTCGCGAGGCCGTGATTCGAGAGGCCATCTCATGAATCCCGGACGAGCGAGGTCCGCGGATTCTACCCGAGATCGAGGCGCGAGATGGCGGGCCTGGCCGTCGCTCCGCTGGGATCTCGCGACGCAGGGATCGCGCCGAAGACGGGTGCATCGGGGGCGCCCTCGGCGCCTCGGCCTCCTGCTACGATCGGACGGCCGACGGGAGGAGACCTTCGATGAACATGCAGATCCAGGGGAAGATCCACGCGGCCTTCGACGCGGAGCAGGTGACGCAGCGCTTTCGCAAGCGCGAGTTCGTGCTCGAGCTCGACGGCGCTTCCCGCTACCCGCAATACGTCATGTTCCAGCTGACGGGCGATCGCTGCGAGGCGCTCGACGGCCATGGCGTGGGGGACGAGGTGCGACTCGAGTTCAGCCTGCGAGGACGGGAGTGGACCAGTCCCAAGGGTGACGTGCGCTACTTCAACAGCCTCGAGGTCTGGTCGATCGAGCGCGTCGGGACGGAGGCCCCGGAGAGGCTCGAGCCGGCCTTTGCCGACGAGCCGCCGCCCCCGTCGGACGAGGATGATATTCCCTTCTAGAGGCGCCATCTCGAGAGCCCCGATCGAGCGAGGGGCTCGGCCTCGATCCCGGACCCGCCGACGGGTCGGATCCGTGGATCGGGGCTATACGTCTCCAGCGACGGCTTCGATGGGAGAGTGCGAACGTGGGTGAGCAGGAGATCGGGGATCTCGAGGAGATCCGACGGAAGATCGAGGCGTGGATGCAGGAACGGATGCCGGATCGACCCGGTCTCCGGATCGATCCGCCCAGCTTCCCGACGGCCAGCGGCGAGAGCAGCGTCACCCTGATTCTCGAAGCGCACTGGCCGGATGGAGATCGAGAGAGGTTCGTGCTGCGGATGGCGCCGGCCCGGAGCCAGGTCTTCGAGCGCCATGACCTGCGGATGCAGTACCAGATGATGGATCTGATGCGACGCGAGGGCATTCCCGCGCCGGACCTGCTGGGCTACGAGCCCGACGTCTCCCGTCTCGGAAGTGACTTCTACGTGATGGGCTTCCGGGAGGGGCGCATTCCGCCGGACAACCCGCCCATGGCGATCGCCGGCTGGGTGAAGGACGACCTCACGCCGGACGAGCGGGCGAAGATGTGGCGGAACGGTCAGGACGTCCTGCCGCGCATCCACGGGATCGATCTCGATGCGCATCGAGACGCGCTGGAACGACTTCCGAGAGCCCGGCCCGACGAGCCCGTCGTCGCGCAGGAGATCCGGACCTTCGACTCGATGTTCAAGCCGGATCTGAGGGA
>CAYXLY010000497.1:0-3530 GCA_964466005.1 uncultured Spirochaetaceae bacterium
TTGCCGGGCATCGGGGCCCGCAGTCCCCCCGAGAGCGTCTCGATTCCGGGGACGACGAATCGCGGAACCCTCTCGAGCTCGACGTCGCCGAGCGGGCTCTGCACGATCAAGCGGTCTCCCGCACGCGTGACGCGAGAACGCCGACGGCGAGAGGCGATCTCGACGTCGATCCCGTGGCGATCCCACTCGAAGAGGCGAGCCCGGCTGCCGTCTTCGAAGGCGAAGGATCCGTCTCGCAGCGCGCGGTAGCCGACCTCGAGCTCCTGCTCTCCCGCCCGGAACGCGACCCTCTGCGGCGGCAGACGACCATTGCGCCAACCGCTGGGCGCACTGCCCAGCACCTGCGCCTCGGCGCGATTCTCGCCCTGGAGCCAGAGGGCTCCGATGCGAGCGATCCGCTCGAGGTCGGCTTCTGCGAGACGCAGGCTGCGGGGCGGAGCGACGCGATCGATGAAATCGGTGGTGGTGTCCCCTGCCAGGAACTCGGGCGATCGGAGCGTGGCGGCCAGGAAGTCGCGATTCGTGACGACCCCTCCCAGATGGAGGCGTTCGAGCGCGAGGGCGAGTCGTCCGGCGGCCTCCACGCGGGTCGACGCATGGGCAATCACCTTCGCGAGCATGGGATCGTAGTCCGTCCCGACGATCGAGCCGCTCTCGATCCCGCTATCCCATCGAACGGAGGGCTCGTCGGGCGGAATCCAGGCGTCGATTCTTCCCGTGGCAGGCAGGAATCCGTTCTCCGGGTTCTCGGCATAGAGCCGCACCTCGATCGCCGCGCCGTCGAGCCGGACGCCCTGCTGCTCGAAGTCGAGGCTCTCGCCCCGTGCGATCCGGAGCTGCTCGCGCACCAGGTCGATTCCGGTGACGGCTTCGGTGACGGGGTGCTCCACCTGCAGACGCGTGTTGACCTCGAGAAAGAAGAACTCACCCGTCTCGTCGTCGACGAGGAACTCGACGGTGCCCGCCGATCGATAGTCGAGCGCACGCCCGAGACGCAGCGCCGCCTCGCCCATGGCCGCTCGCATCGCCGTGTCGAGGCGAGGCGAGGGAGACTCCTCGAGGATCTTCTGATGGCGTCGTTGAATGGAGCATTCGCGCTCGCCGAGGTGGACGAGATGGCCGAGCGTGTCCCCCAGGATCTGGATCTCGACGTGTCTCGCGCGAGGCACGTAGCGCTCCAGGAAGACCCGATCGTCTCCGAAGCCGCTCGCGGCCTCGCGCCGAGCGGCCGCTACGGCCTCCTCGAGCTGCTGCGCGGACTCGACGATGCGCATGCCCTTGCCGCCGCCCCCGGCCGCAGCCTTCACGAGCAGGGGGTAGCCCAGGGCGTCGGCTTCGGCCGGGTCCTCGCTGCCGGGGAGGCAGGGGACCTGCTGCTCGAGCGCGAGGCGCTTGGCGGCGAGCTTGTCGCCCATGCGTTCGATGGCCTCCGGAGACGGACCGACCCAGACGAGGCCTTCGGCGATCACGGCCCGCGCGAAGTCGGCGTTCTCCGACAGGAAGCCGTAGCCGGGGTGCACCGCGCCCGCGTTCGTCGCGCGGGCCGCCGAGAGGATCGACTTTGCGTCCAGGTAGCCCTCGGGCAGCCGGACGGCCTCGTCGGCCTCCCTGACGAAGGGGGCTCGCGCGTCGGCTTCGGTGTAGACCGCGACGCATCGGATGCCCATCGCCTGCGCGCTCCGCAGGACGCGCCGCGCGATCTCTCCGCGATTCGCGATCAGCAGCGTGGAGAAGCTCATAGTCGGAAGACCCCGTAGCCCTCGGCCCCCTCGATGGGCCGATTCCGGACGACCGAGAGGCAGATGCCCAGGACGGTCCGGGTGTCGCGGGGATCGATGATCCCGTCGTCGCTGATCGCACCCGTGGCCTCGAGCGCGACCGATCCCGCCTCCTGCCGGGCCTCCACCGCCGCGACGAGACGTGCGTCGGCCTCTTCGTCGAAGTCGATGCCCTTGCGAGCCGCCTGGCCCCGGCGGACGATCGACATGACCCCGGCGATCTGCTTGCCCCCCATCACCGCGATCCGGGCGCTGGGCCAGAGGAACGTGAAGCGGTTGTCGAAGGCGCGGCCGGACATCGCATAGGTGCCGGCGCCGTAGGAAGCGCCCACGATCACGGTCAGATGGGGCACGGTGGAGTTGGAGACCGCGTTGATCAGCTGCGATCCCTTCTTGATCGTGCCGGCATGCTCGAAGTCCCGCCCGACGACGAAGCCGGTCAGGTTCTGGAGGAAGACCAGGGGCACGTCGATCTGGTTGCAGAGCTGGATGAAGTGCGCGCCCTTCTCGGCGGATTCGGGATAGATGACGCCGTTGTTGCCCAGGATGCCGACGGGATTGCCCTCGATCGACGCGAAGCCGCACACGAGGGTCGCGCCGTATCGAGCCTTGAACTCCTCGAAGCGCGAGCCATCGACGATTCGACCGATCACCTCCCGGATCTCGACGGGGCGGCGCAGGTCCGGGCTCACGATACCCAGCAGCTCCTCCGGATCGAGCGCCGGCTCGTCCGATCGCAAGGGCGGTCCGGGCTCCGGCTTGCGCCAGTTGAGATGGGAGACGACCTCGCGGCAGAGGCGGAGGGCGTCGCGCTCGTCCTCGGCCAGATATTCACCGAGGCCGGAGATCTCGGAGTGCATGCGCGCCCCACCGAGGGTCTCGTCGTCCGACTCCTCTCCCGTGGCCATCTTCACCAGAGGCGGGCCTGCGAGGAAGATCTTGGACTGCTCCTTGATCAGGATGTTGTAGTCGGAGAGGCCGGGCTGATAGGCGCCGCCTGCCGTCGAGGAGCCGAAGACGACGCAGATCGTCGGGATGTCGAGCTTGGACAGCTCGATCATCTCGTAGAAGAACCGGCCCGTCTCCGCGAAATGCGTCGTGCGCGCGGGACGACGCGCCGGCTTGCCATCCTTCGATCCGGCGTCGCCCTCCATGCGCAGGTCGGCGCCGGCAGACTCGACGAAGCTCACGTAGGGGATGCGGTTGTCGCGAGCGATCTCGAGCGCCCGCATCCACTTCTTGTCGACATAGGGCGTGATCGCACCCCCCAGCACGCTCGGATCGTTCGCGAAGACGACGCATTCCACTCCCGCGATGACCCCGATTCCGCAGACGGCTCCTCCTCCGATCACGTAGTCGGAGTCGTAGGCGGCCAGTGAGCTGATCTCGAGAAAAGGAGAGTCGGGGTCGAGTGCGAGGGCGATCCGCTCGCGGACCGGGAGCTTCCCCCGCCGCGCGAGGCGCGCATGGGCCTCGGGTCCGCCCCCGGCCTCCGCGCGGTCGAGCAGGGCGTCGATCTCCGCGAGTCGGTCGAGCATGACGTCCCGGTTCTCGGCGAACTCCGGACTCCGGACATCGAGCATGGATCGGACGGGCGGTGCAAGAAGCGAGGGCATCGTCGTCGGTCACTCCATCCCGTTCGAAGGGTCGACCCCGAGTCGCTTCGGTGCGAGTCGGCACGCATGGATTCGCCTTGACGTCTGGGTAACATCTCGGGTAACTAGTTGCAATCGAAATTACCTCTTTCGATCC
>CAYXLY010000498.1:0-3510 GCA_964466005.1 uncultured Spirochaetaceae bacterium
GGCGATCAGATAGTCGGCCGTCGACTCGAAGCGGCCTTCGATGCCGAACTCCGCCGCGATCAGCTTGAGCAGGTCGAGAGGCGTGAGACCGATCGTATTGATGATGAGAGCCGTATCGGTATTGCCCGGCAGCTCGCGGAGCGCCGCGCGCAGCAGCGTCGTCTTGCCCGTGCCGACCTCGCCGGTGAGCAGCAGGAAGCCCTTGCTGCGCGTGATCCCGTAGACGAGCGTGGCGAGGCCCTCCTCGTGGGTGTCCGACAGCCAGAGGAATCGTGGATCGGGAGTGAGTGAGAAGGGCAGCTCGCGGAGACCGAAGAAGCTCTCGTACATGTCTTCTGCGCTTCCTCCCGTGATCGTTCGAGTCCAATGGAAGTCGTTCGAGGCCAGATGAAGAAGAGTCGAGATCCCGGTCGTCTCGTCCCCCTGCTCGTCCCCCTGCTCCTGCTCATCGGGAAGACGGACAGGATTCTTGTGCCGCCCCCTCCGCTCCGAGCCCCCGACGGACCGACCTCCTGCCGGCCTGGCGATCCGACCCTCGTGCCGCCCGTGCCACGGCGCGCGGCCGAGGCGGCGGCCCGAGCGCCCGGGACTCACCCCCGCGCAGGAGCGAGCCGAAGACGGCCTCGCGGGCCTCGCGAGAGAGCCACTAGAAGGCTCCTACGGACTGTAGTCCCGTCGCCGAGGCGCCGGCCGAGCCGAAGGTCCCGATCACTGGCTGGAAGGGGAAGAAGATCATCTGGAGCGTATAGCCGACTCTCGCGAGGAACGTGGCCGGAACCACGACGAGGTCCCCCTCTTGCAGGACGATGTTCGTCGAGAGGTCTCCCCGCTGGATGTCTCCCAGGCGGACGTCCAGGACCTCGGCCTCGAGACCCCGCTGTCGGATCACCCGGACGCTGTTGAGGTCGGCGAAGGGGCGCGTTCCGCCGACCTGGCCGATCGCCTCCGTGACCCGCGTCTCCCGCTCCAGCGGGAGGTTGCTCGGCGTACCGACCTCGCCGAAGACGGTGATGAAGCGGCTGGGAGAGGTCACCACCTCGACGTTCACGGTCGCATCTCGCTTGAAGCGCGAGATCTCCTCCTCGATCGCCTCGGCGATCTGTCGCGGCGTCCTGCCCGCGGCCTGAACGTCTCCGACGAGATCGATCGAGATCATTCCATCCGGTCGGACCCGGACCTCCCGCTCGATCACCGGCTCCGGAAGGATGTGGACGAGAAGCTGATCGGGGGCGCCCACGACGTAGCCATCCGTCGGAGGCGGGGGAGGCGGACCGGTCACCGGCGTCGAGCAGGCGGTCGCCAGGAAGGCGAGCAGCGAGGCCAGCAGGAAGGTCTGTCGCCGAGTCCGAGAAGGCGGGGGTGGACGGGACTCGTCCTGCACGCGGAGTCGGTGAGCCATCCATGCGCAGCCAGACGGGAATTCCAAGTGATCTCTCCGTGAAGGACCCGTGATGCACGGTCCGCGTGAGCGAAGCATACGCTAACGAGCCCGCGCGGGCAGACGCAACCGGAGACCGGAGCCGGAGCGCTGGGCTCAGCGTCCGTCGAGGGCGAAGCGGAAGATCGTCTGCCCGATCTGGATCTCGTCGCCCTCGGCCAGCTCGGCCGATCGAACGCGCTTGCCGTTGACCTTGGTGCCGTTGGTCGACTGGAGATCCTCGACGAGGTAGCCGGGCAGTCCCTCGTCGAAGAGGATCAGGGCGTGCTCGCGACTGATGCCCTCATCGAGCAGGGTGATGTCGGTCGTCGGATTGCGACCGATCAGCACCTCCTCCTTCTCGAGCGCGTAGGTCATGCCTTCGAAACCGCCGTTGAGGATCTCGAGGCGACCGCTGCCCAGCGCGACTCCGTTCTCGCTCATCGTTGCGTCCCCTTCGCGGACGTGGGGGCCGACCCACCGCCGGGCGTCCGCGTTCGGACTGGCTGCGCTATCGGCGCCGTCCGGGCGGCACTTGAGTCGCAACCGGGCTCAGCGCGCTCCGTCGCCCGGCGGCGTGATCCCGAGCCGTCGATGGCTGAGCGCCGGCACTGCCTTGCGCGCGCGCTCGAGCTCGCTCTCGGGACAATCTGCCACGAGCACCTTCGGCCGATCGCCAGCTCGGGCGATCACCAGGCCCCAGGGATCGATCACGAGAGATCGTCCGTGGCTGGCGCGATCCGGGCCGTGCTGGCCGCATTGTGCGGGGGCGAGGACCCAGGCCTGACTCTCGATCGCCCTCGCTCGGAGCAGCACCTCCCAGTGATCCTTGCCCGTCTCGCGGGTGAAGGCGCTCGGAGCGACGATCCAGCGCGCTCCGAGATCCGCATGCCGGCGATAGAGCTCCGGGAAGCGAAGGTCGTAGCAGATGGAGAGCCCGACGGCGCCGAAGGGCGTCGAAGCCACGACGACCTCTTTACCCGGCGCGAAATGGGTCGACTCGCGATAGGCATCGCGTCCGTCCTCTCCGAGGTCGACGTCGAAGAGGTGGATCTTGCGATAGCGCGCGATCTCCTCGCCGGCGGGCGAGAGCATCACGCTCGTGTTGTAGACCCGGTCTTCTCCCGGGATGGCCTCAGGGAAGGTCCCGCCGAGGAGCCAGATCCCATGCGTCCGGGCCCATCCGCGAAGCGCCTGCACGATCTCGCCGTCGGGTCCCTGTGCGCAGGGAAAGGCTCCGCCTTCCCGACGCATGTAGGCGAAGTTCTCGGGCAGGGCGACGAATCGGGCGCCGGCGTCCACGGCCTCCCGGATGCCGCGCTCGGCATCGGCGAGGTTCGTCCCGAGGTCATCGGTCGAGCAGAGCTGGACGAGGGCGACGCGCAAGGCGACGAATCCGATCCTCTCATGGTCGCGGTGGGACTGGCTTCGAGAGCGGGCGGCGGGCTAGCCGCGGAACTGGGCGGGGTCGACTCCCGTCCGCCGGATGACGTCGTAGAAGTCCTTGCGGTCCTTCTTGGCCATGCGAGCGGCGCGACTGATATTCCCCGAGCATCGCCGGAGGAGTCCCTCGACGTACCGCGTCTCGAAGGCCCGCTTGGCCTCCTTGAAGGAGGGGACCTCTTCGCCCTCGCTCGAGAGCATCAGGGCCTCGGCCGAGATCGCGCCGTTTCCGGCCAGCCGGATGGCCTGTCGGATCCGCTCGCGCAGCTCGCGCACGTTGCCCGTCCAGGGCTCCTCGACCAGCCAGCGTCGCGCGTCCGGGCTGAAGCCCACGGCGTCGAAGGAGTGCTCGGCGGCGAACTCCGCCAGAAAGTGGGCGGCGAGGGGGAGGATGTCCTCGACGCGCGCGGACAGGGCCGCGATCTGGATCGAGTGGCCGCCGGTCCGGGCCAGCTCGGAGTCGGCCCCATCCGCCATCGTGGCGAGCAGCCGCACCCGCGTCCCCCCGTCCAGCGTCTCGCGCAGCTGCGAGAAGGCGGCCTGGCTCAGCTGGTCCGCGCTCTCGATCAGCAGCGATCCGCCATCGGCCCGCGTGAACGCGCCGGAATGGCCGGCACCGTCCCCGAAGAGATCGGAAGAGCACACGTCTG
>CAYXLY010000499.1:0-3507 GCA_964466005.1 uncultured Spirochaetaceae bacterium
CTGAGCGTGCTGTCATCGACCGGGGCGCCGTCCGAGATCACCATCAGGATCTTGCGCGCCTCGCGTCGGCCCAGCATCCGGCGATGCGCCCATTCCAGCGCCTCGCCGTCGATATTCTCCTTCAGCAGCCCCTCCTTCATCATCAGGCCCAGGTTCGCCCGGGTCCGGCGCATCGGCGTTCGTCAGCCGGATCTCCGAGCCGGGGACGGGGGCGTAGGAGACGCCTTGAAGGACGATCGAGCCCGCTCCGACATGGCTCGCCGTCACGACCCAGCCGTTGTCGAGATAGACCCCCGAGAGTCCGCCGATCCGGCCGACATGGTCGAAGCCGGGATCGGGATCGGGCGCCGTCGTATTGATCGACCCGTCGGGACCGGCGATCAGTACCGCTCGGGCGACCGGCGCCCCGAGCAGGCCCGATGCCAGGCTCAGGAGCCCACAGAGCGCGGCGATCCGGCCTGCGGCGAGGATGCGCCGCTCGGCGCGCGAGCGGGGAGGCGCCTCTCCGAATCCCCGGTACGCCGGCGTCGCTTCCGCTCCTGGCCCGGCCCCTGCTTCTGCTTCTGCTTCTGCTCTACCGATCCGGGATCCGGACATCTCTCGAGCCTCTCGGTCGTCCGGAGTCTCGGCGAGGGCGGGCTCGAGCGTCTGTACGAGGGACTCCGCTCTCGGCGAGAGCACGCAGCTCCAATGCAGTCTCGATCCGTCTGATCCGCCTCTTGGACGACCGCTGCGATCCTACCACGAGACCGAGACCGGGCAGAAGCCTTTCCACGCCGAATCCATCGCAATGTCGTCCGAGTGTCGAATCGCCTGCGCCCGCGTGAGCGAAGGGGCGCGACGATCAGCCCAGGCTGACCTCGCCGTTCGGGATCAGCGGCTCCCAGAACTCACGCGCGCCTTCGTGGGGATCCTTCAGCAACCCGCGCCGTCCGCCCAGGCTCATCGTGTATCGACGACGGCGATCGTAGGCGGGCCACTCCGGCAGTCTCTCGTGATGAGGCCGACCCGTACGCGCGAAGGCGATCCACGCGTCCTGCATGGATTCACAGAGCGGTCCGGCCGTTCGATCCGTCACGAGGCCGGCGCGCAGGAGCCACGTGCGCACGCCTCCGAACACGAAGGGCAGCTCGAGCCCGTGACAGGCGCCGAGGGCGCGCCCGAGCAGCGGCGGTGTCCACTCGAAGAGATAGGCATAGGTCTCGGGCTGATGATCGGACTGTGCGTCGGCCAGACGGGTGGCGGGGTAGTGGAAGATCCGATCGCTCTGCAGGGCGACCCAGCGCTGATTGGCGCCGGGATCCCGCTCGCCCGTTCGAGGACCATAGGTCCCGAGCAGACGCTCGACGAGCGCCTCGTCCGCGTCCCCCGCGCCCGTGCGACGCACCAGTCGACGAACCCGCTCGACGAGCTGCGCATCGTCGAGCCGGTCGCGATCCGCGAAGGTGAAGAGCTTGTACTCGTCCCGGTTCGTCCCGATCAGCATCGGGATGTCCGCAGCCCCCCCGCGCTCGACGGCGGCGAGCGGCGTCTCGGGGATCAGGTCGCCGTCGAGACAGGGCTGCCAGGCCATCATGCCGTCGTCGAGCCCGACCCGGACGGTCGTGCGCGCCTGCGCCTGCATGATGCGCGTGACGGGCAGATCGCGGAGCGCATCGGGAGAAGCCTCCTCGACCCCCAGCAGGTCGAAAAAGGTCCGCGCCACGCGCGAAGCCTTCACGCGGGTCGAGACGTTGTGCGCAGCCCCGCTCTGCAGGATCGCCTTGTGAAAGAGGCCACGCGCCGCGGGCGCACCGAGCAGCGCCCCGATGCTCATCGCACCGGCCGACTCTCCGAAGACCGTCACGTTCTCCGGATCGCCGCCGAATGCCTCGATGTGATCGCGCACCCATTCGAGGGCGGCGATCTGATCGCGAAGGCCCAGATTGGCGGCAGAGCCCGGACCCGATCCATCGGCTGCGTCCCAGCAGAGGAAGCCCAGAGCCCCCAGGCGATAGTTGATCGTGACGACGACGACGTCGCCCCGCTTCGCCAGTCCGCTGCCCGCGTAGAGGGGCGTCGAGCCGGAGCCCAGTATGAAGGCTCCGCCGTGAATCCAGACCAGGACCGGCCGCCGCGCCCCATCGAGCTCAGGCGTCCAGACGTTGAGATAGAGACAGTCCTGGCTCTGCCGGCTTCCGGCCGCGCCGATGATCGTCCGGATCACGCGGCTGACGGGGCCGATCTGCGGAGCGGCCGGCCCGAAGGCCCGGGCCGGGCGGGTTCCCGACCAGGGCTCGACGGGCTCCGGGGGACGAAAGCGAAGCGAATCGATCGGTGGTCGCGCGAAGGGGATGCCCCGGAAGCGCCGGACGCCTCCGTGCGACTCGCCTTCGAGCTTGCCCTGCCGAGTCGAAGCGATGCTGGCCAAATCTCTCTCCGACTCCCGACGTGTGTCCGGCCTGAGGGGTCCCGGTCGAGAGCTTCAGCCCACCTTCGGTTGAGAGCCTTCAGCCCATCTTGGGTTGAGAGCCTTCCGCCCACCTTGGGTTGAGAGCCTTCAGCCCATCTTGGGTTGAGAGCCTTCAGCCCATCTTGGGTTGAGAGCCTTCAGCCCATCTTGGGTTGATAGAGCACGATCATGCCGTAGAGCAGCGCCGGCCGGTCGTTGCCGACCACGTGGATCGCGATTTCCTGCTCGATGCGCGTCCCCTTCTTCCCGGCCTCCGCCGACACCAGACGGCTGCGCGCATGGACCTTCGCGCCGGCAGGCACGGGGCTCAAGAAGCGGAGCTTGTCCGATCCGTAGTTCACCGCGTTGCCGAAGTCGACGACCTGGAAGGGCGCGCTGCTCTTCGCGTTCAGCATCGGGAGCAGGCTCAGCGTCAGGAAGCCATGGGCGATCGTCGTCTTGAAGGGGCTCTCCCGAGCGGCGCGCTCGACGTCGGTATGGATCCACTGATGGTCCCCCGTGATGTCGGCGAACTGGTCGATCATCTCCTGGCTGATCTCGACCGGCTCTCCGAAGTCCCCGAACTCGTCGCTCACATGGGCCTGCAGGGCCTCGATGTCGTCGAACGCAATCTTCTCCATGAATCCCACTCTCCTCGCCTCGCTGTCTCTCACTGCCTCTCGCTGTCTCTCACTGCCTTCATCCTGAGCTCCGGATGCGCCCGCCTCCGACCGCGCGAGCCTCCGTCCGCACTCCCGTCGGCCTCTGATCCGATCGCTTCGGCGGGCTCGGGGGAGAAGCGGCCCCGACCGCCCGTCGGGAAAGTACCGAATCCGCGAGAGGCCGCGCTGGACACTGGCAGTCAGCCTGCGCGAGACTGCAGACTCGCGAGCCGCGAGCGAGATGGCGAGTCGAGGGACGAGTGGGGTCAGCAGGAGCGATCGGATCGGCGGGATCAGTGGAGTCGGCCGGCTCCGGGGAGATCGGGCACGTCCGCGATGGCGGCCGGCAGCGAACGATCCGGAGAATCGTCCGACGCGCGCGGATGACACTCCTCTGGCTGCTCGTCTGGGTGC
>CAYXLY010000500.1:0-3496 GCA_964466005.1 uncultured Spirochaetaceae bacterium
GGTCCCGACGGATTCTGTATCCCGCCGACCGGGATCACGGAGCCCCGACGCCTCACGATCCGTCCCATCCGTCCGGTCGGGCCGCATGTCGGATCCCGGATCGGATAGAGCCCGCTCGATGGCGAGGATTCTCGAAGGAGCCCAGGGCAGCGAGGGGTGGGTCGCCCGCACGTGCAGCACGGCGTCGCCCGGGGAGGCCTCGAAGACGACTGCGAAGGGCGCATCGGGCCGATCGACCCGCCCGCCCTGCGTCCCGCGCGCGAGCGCCGCGCGGGTCGTGCGCCAGCTGCCGAACTCGAAGCCCGCGTCGATCGCCGAGGCGGGCTTCCCGAACCGCTCGAGCCACTCCGCCGCGGCGTAGCGCTCGCGATTCCAGTCGAGGTAGTCGTGGGTGCCGGCCACGGAGAAGCCGAGCCAGAGCGCCAGAACGAGGAGCGCAGGTGCTCGAGCCCGCCCGCTCAGACGTGGCAGCCCGGTCGTGCTCGACGTCGCCAGAGCGACGCCGACGGTCGCCGGCAGCAGGAAGTAGCGGTCGAATGAAGGTCCGTAGGCCAGCGCGAGCGGCCCGAAGTAGATGGCGACGAGCGCGACCAGGAAGACGGGGGCTGCCAGGGCACGGCGGATCTCCGGCAGCGTGGCGCCCGTGAGTCGCTCGACGGCCTCCCGCAGGAGCAGTCCGCCCAGCGTGAAGGCACTCGCGAGGGCGATCGCAGTCAGGGCCAGCCAGAGCGCGCGCGGCGCGTCCTCGGAGACCGGCCCGGCGAGCGTGCGCACGCCCAGTCCGAAGTCGACGATCAGGTTGCCGAAGCGGGGCAGCTCGGCGCCCAGAGCGGCGAGCAGCACGGTGCCTGCCACCGCGACGGTCCCCGTCGCCCCGATCAGACGGACCCTCTCGGGCCGCTCGACGGCCGAGAGCAGCCGCACGCCGAGCCATGCGGCCGCCGGGGCGCTGAAGAGCCCCCCGTAGAGGATCAGGGCGCCCGAGCGCTCGAGCGGATGACGGAGCGCTCCGAGGTTGCCCCGAGCCAGGTCCGAGAGCGCCGAGAAGAGCGCCTCCGAGCGCAGTGGATAGAGCTTCGATTGCAGTCCCGCCGACTCGATCGCTCCCTCGTAGCCGACGAGGATCAGCGCCGCGATCCCGAGCGGGAGGACCGCCCCGAGCCAGAGGGCTCGTCCGAGACCGAAGCGCAGCGCGACCCCCGCACAGAAGGCCATCGGAAGGGCGAGTCCGACCTGCCGGAGGAGGACCGCTGCCACCGCCAGCACGAGCCCCGCCACCCAGGGCAGGGCGTCGCCGGTCGCGAGCGCCCGCACGAGCAGGGCCGCGCTCGCCAGGGTCAGCGCCAGGAACGGCACGTCCGTCATGAAGGTGTGGCTCAGCAGCAGGAAGACCGGGTTGGCCAGCAGGGTGAGTGCGGCCCACTGCGCCCCCTCGCGCTCGCTCCCCAGCTCGCGCGCCAGCCAGTACTGTCCGAGCAGGGCGCCCCCGGCGGCCACCAGCGTCGAGAGCCGGAGCGCGGTGAAGGAGAAGCCGAAGGGCGCGCTGAAGAGGGCGCCCCAGAGGAGCTGCGTCGCGAGCGTCATGCTCTGCCAGCCGGTGAAGCGCAGCTCCCCCCGAGCCAGCCAATGCTCGATCGGAAGCGCATAGCCCCAGTCGTCGATCAGGGGAAAGTCGCCGCGTGGATCCACGATCACGACGATGGCGACGAGGAGTGCCAGAGACGCGACTGCCCTCATCGGGGTGCATTCCGTCCGGAAGTCCGTCCGGGAGTGCTCTCCAGGCGCCTCGATTCTCGCTGCATCACCTTCCCAGCGTATCCCAGTCCGGCCCCCTTCGAGACCTCGCGCTCAGGGACGAGCCGCTTCGATTCGACCGATGGGGCTGAAGCCGGAGCGCGTCGGAGCCGATCCTCTCTGGGTCCTTTCCGGGAGTTCGGGAGGGATCCTTCGCTAGCCTGCGTCCAGTCCTGGATCGGGGCGTCGGTCGACCGACATGAGCCTCGATCGCAGGCTGGAGAACGCTCGAGAGTACGGGCGGGTCCGGAGGCAACGGGACAGTGACCCTTTCGACGATTCGGAGAGTGCGCGCAGGGAACGACTCCGGCGAAGCGGCGGTCCACAGTCGAGGGAAAGCACTCTGATGGGCCGGAGCCTGCTGAAGATCCTCCTGCTGGCCGCGGTCGTCGTGCTTCCCGTCGAGGCGGTCTCCGGCGTGGCAGTTCTCATGCTCCAGCGAGCCGGACTCATCTGGACGCCCCCGGATCTCGAGGGCTACGACCGATTCCTCGCGTCCAGGGATCCCCTGCTCGGCTGGCCCGATCCGACGGCCTCGAGCGAGGGCGAGTTCGCCTCGGACGGCACGAGACGGGACCCGAGCTTTCCGGAGCCGGAAGAGGCGCCCGCCTGTGTCGCCGTGTTCGGAGACTCGTTCACCTGGGGCGACGAGGTCGGCGCCGGTGAGAGCTACCCTGCGGCATTGGGCCGCTCGCTGGGCTGTCGCGTCGCGAACTTCGGGGTCCCAGGCTACGGCACGGATCAGGCGTTGCTCCGCTATCGCGATCGGGTCCCGTCGGACGCGCCAGTCGTCGTGCTCGGGCACTACTCGGGCGACATCATCCGCAACGTGAACCGGTATCGGGGCTTCCTCACGAATACCGGCTTCGGCATGAAGCCGCGCTTCCGGATCGGGTCGCAGGGGGAGCTCGAGCTGATACCACCGGCCGATCTCAGCGCACGGCAGATGCGCGAGCTCGGCGAGCATCCGGAATGGCTGCCCCACGAGTTCTTCTTCCCAGGGGGCGAGGCCGGGATCGTGCGCCGCAAGCTCCCCTTCACGACGACGGCGATCTCCGTGCTGGGGCACTATCGCCTTCAGGCGCGGCTGAACGGCGTCCCCTCCTACCAGGCCTTCTACGCGCCGGACCATCCATCGCGTGCGCTCGAGGTGACCGCCGGCATCGCCCGGGCCTTCGCGCAGACCGCACGCGCCCGGGGGCAGCACCCCATCCTCGTCCTGGTGCCCGATGAGAAGGACCTGATCCAGGCCCAGTCCGGGCTCCCGCTGCCCTATGAGCCGCTGATCGAGCGGGCGGAGGCAGCAGGGATCGAGGTCGTGGACGGCGCCCGGGCGGCCCTGGCCGCGCTCGACGGCCGGGCCCCCTGTGCCCTCTATACGCGTTGCGGAGGGGCCCACTTCAATCCCGAGGGCTACGCCGTGCTTGCGCAGGGATTGCGCTCTCCCATCGAGGGGGTGCTGCCGATCGATGCACCCGACCGCAGGGATGCCACCCTGTGAGACCCGCCGGGCACTCATGAGCGGTGGGCCGGCCCGACCGCTTCGGGCCGGGCGACCGGGTGGGCGCTGACGCTGCGATCGCTCTGGTAAAGTCGAGGGGCTCCTGCGACGTAGATGTCAATCGGTGATGTCAATCGGTGTCGAAGCCGACATAGAGGCGACGCTGGAACAGGGAAGAGGCTCCTCGCGGGTCTCGACGAG
>CAYXLY010000501.1:0-3477 GCA_964466005.1 uncultured Spirochaetaceae bacterium
GACGCGCAGAAGCGCCTGACCCGCGAGCTGCTTCCCGATCGCGACGTGACCAGGGCGCCGACGCCCATAGCCCCGGCGGTCTGGGGCTATCTCGTCCCCGAGGACAACGCGATGACCCCCGAGCGAGTCGCGCTGGGAGAGGCGCTCTACTTCGATCCGAGGCTCTCACGGGACGGGACAGTGGCCTGCGCGACCTGCCACGACGTGAGCCGGGGATTCACGGACCAGCGCCCCGTCTCGGAGGGGATCGGCGGAGCCCTCGGCAAGCGCAACTCCCCCACCACGATGAACGCCTTCTTCTACGAGGTGCTCTTCCTCGACGGCCGGGTCGAGAGCCTCGAAGGACAGGCCGAGCTTCCGCCGATCAACCCCGTGGAGGGCGGCCATCGGGACCGGGACGCGGTGGTCGAGGCCATCACAGGGGTCGAGCGCTACCAGGACATGTTCCAGGAGGCCTACGGATCGGAGCCGAACTACGCGGACATGGTCCGGGCGATCGGCGCCTACGAGCGGACCCTGGTCTTTCTCGACTCGCCCTTCGCGGCCTTCCTTGCAGGCGATGAAGACGCGATCTCGGAGGACGCGAAACGGGGCTGGGCGCTCTTCAACGGCCAGGGGCGCTGCGCCGCCTGCCATCAGATCTTCCCCTCGAACCCCATCGGGACCGACAACCGCTTCCACAACATCGGCGTCGCCGCGCGAGCCCAGGACTTCGAACGGCTGGCCAGCCAGGCCCTCGAGGCGCTCCGCGACGAGGGCGGCGCCCAGGCGGTCGACGAGCTCGCGCTGCAGACCGATCTCTCCGAGCTCGGCCGATTCATGGTCTCCAAGGATCGCGCCGACATCGGCGGCTTCAAGACCCAGGGCATCGCGAACGTCGGGATCACCGCGCCCTACATGCACGACGGCTCGATGCGGACGCTCTGGGACGTGATGGACCACTACAACAAGGGCGGCGAGCCGAACCCCTTCCTCGACGGCGGCATCGAGCCGCTGGCGCTCAGCGAGGCGGAGATCGAGGACCTGGTCCTCTTCATGTTCAGCATGACCGACCGACGCTTCGCCGAGGACAATGCCGCGGAGCTCGAGCGCCAGCGTGAGATCGCGCTGGGGGAGGGGCGCCGGCCCTTCCGGAACGAGGACATGGCGATGCGACGCGTCCTGCCCTTCGAGCAGCGCGTCGAGGCGGAGGCGGCAGATTCGGACGAAGCGGAGGAGAGCGACTCGTGAGCCGAAAATCGAGAAAGACCGTCCGAGGCGTGAAGAGCATCGAGACGAAGCATCATGAGCAGCGCGAGGAGGTCCTGAACGGGCTTCGCAACCTCGATCGGAGAAGCTTCCTGCGTCTCTCCGCGGCGGCGTTCGGGGCCGCGATGGGAGCCGGAGCGCTTCGCTTCCCCCATACGTTCCAGCCCGTCTCCATCGCGAACGCGGCGGGGAATGGAGGCGGATTCCGCTTCGCCTACATCTCCGACTCCCATCTCTACGAGCGCGACCTCAACGATCGCTTCGTCACGCAGCTCCTGCGCGCCGTCGACGACGTCCAGCGCCTCGACCCCAAGCCCGATTTCGTGATCTATGGTGGAGATCTCGCCCAGCTCGGCCAACCGAAGGAGCTCGAGCTCGGGGCCCAGATCCTGGGTGAGCTCGACATGCCCGTGAAGATGATGGTGGGCGAGCACGATTGGTATCTCGACATGGGCGAAAAATGGCGAGAGCTCTTCGGAGACCCGACCTACTCGTTCGACCACAAGGGGGTCCACTTCGTCACGCTGAACAGCGTGATCGAGGAGGATTTCTGGACCGAGCGCGGCATGTCTCCCATGGAGCGAATGAAGACCGTGGCCGGGCTCGACAACGGAATCCAGAGCCGTTTCGAGGTCGGGGCCGAGCAACGGGAGTGGCTGCGACGCGACCTCGAAGCCGTCGACGCGTCGACCCCGGTCGTCGTCTTCTCCCACTCTCCGCTCTACCACTACTACGAGCCCTGGAATTTCTGGACGAAGGACGCCGCCGAGATCCAGTCGATGCTCCACCGCTTCGACAGCGCGGTCGTGATCCATGGCCATACCCATCAGCTCCTCACCCACCGGATCGGCAACATCCACTTCCACGGCATGCTCTCCACCGCCTGGCCCTGGCCCTATGCGCCGGAGGGGCTTCCCGAGCTCACCGTCCAGATGAACCGGCCCGATCCCTTCGATCCCCACGACGGGCTGGGCGCCGGGAGCGTCCGCGTGAACACGGACGGATACGTCGACAAGCTCTACGACCTCTGGAACCGCAATCCCATCGAGGTGAGCGCTGGATATGTCGCCTCCAATGGCAGCAGGAACGTCCCGAGTCGGCCGAGCCTCACGAGCTACTGAGCCCCGGGCCGAAGAGGGAGGCCAACCATGGAGGAAGCGATGCGAGAGGGTCCGATGCGGGAAGGAGAGGCGAGACGCCGCCACTCGAGAGAGCGCGATGGAGCCAGCCCCGAAGCAGCGGCCGGGGCGGGGCGCTCGCGGACCGCTCCCTCGACGAGAGCCCTCACGAGGGTCGCATTCACGGTGACGGGTCTGGGGCTCGCTCTCACCCTCGGCTGCAGCGAACCGACCTCAGACTCCGTCGCCTCGGGCGGCGGCGACGACATCGAGGTCGAGCTCTGCGACGGCGAGACCTCGACCCGGGTCCCGGCGCGAGCGGAGTACACGCGCGAGGGCGGTCTCGCGATCGCGTCGGACCTGATGGCCCAGTGGAAGCGCAGGAATCCCGATGCCGAGTGGGTCGAGGCGGAGCGCGAGAAGCATCGCATCGAGCCGCCGGCCGACAACACGGACCTGATCGGCAAGACCCAGGGTCATACCTACAGCCGCATCACCGAGCGCCACGTGAAGGAGTGGGAGCGCGAGCTCATGCAGCTCGTCGCCGAAGGCTCACAGATCTTCCACAGCCCCGACGCCCTCGGCAGCGAGATCGCCGTCTCCTGCGACATGTGCCATCCCGACGCGGCCAACACCCATCCCGAGACCTACCCGAAGTTCCAGACCCAGATCGGGCGGGTCGCACTGCTCCGCGACATGATCAACTGGTGCATCGAGCATCCCGTCCGCGGAGAATTGCTCGCCGCCGACTCCGCCGAGATGCGCGCGCTCGAGGCCTACATCACCGCCCAACGCAAGGGCGAGACGATGCAGTACGGAAAGCACTGAAGAGCGGGCGTGCTCGTCCCCGACGCCTCTTCCCCGAAGTGGACTGGCCATCGGCCCACCGCCGCGCCCCGCCCCGCCCCGGCACACTGGCCGTGGTCGTTCGACGGTCTATGCTGCGTGGACACTTTTCGGAGGAGCGTGTCCATGAAGTCCCGACTGATCCCGCCCGTCCTGCTCGCCCTGTCGGTCTCGCTCTCGAGCGCGGGCTGCGCGTCGAGATCCGGCCACGAGAACGACCACTCGCATCATCATGGAGATGACGGCCACGCCACGGTCCACAAAC
>CAYXLY010000502.1:0-3470 GCA_964466005.1 uncultured Spirochaetaceae bacterium
AGACGGTGCAGCGCTCCAGCGACGGCACGCGCAAGCTCCTGCTGAAGGCGTTCGATGGCGCTCGGATCGAGGCGGTGCTGATTCCCGAGGAGCGCCGTCAGACCCTCTGCGTCTCGACCCAGGTCGGCTGCCCGCTCACCTGCGACTTCTGCGCGACCGGGGCGTTGGGCTTCACGCGGAACCTCAGCTGCGGCGAGATCGTCGACCAGGTCCTCCAGGCCCGCCGTCAGCTCGATCCGGACGAGACGCTGACGAATCTGGTCTTCATGGGAATGGGCGAGCCGCTGCTGAACCTGCCCGCGGTCTCGGAGGCGATCCGCGTGCTGACGGATCCGAAGGGCTTCGCGATGGCGCCGAGAAGGGTGACCGTCTCGACGGCGGGCGTGCTCCCCCGGATCGGACCGCTGCTCGAGGTCGCGCCGATCCATCTCGCGGTCAGCCTGCACGCCACGACCGACGCGGTCCGGGACATCCTGGTGCCGCTCAACAGGCGCTTTCCGATCGGGGAGCTGCTGCGGACCCTGCGCGAGGAGCCGCGGATCCATCGTCGACGTCCGGTCTTCTTCGAGTACACGCTGATGGACGGGGTGAACGACTCCGTCGAGGATGCGCGCCGGCTTCCGGCTCTGCTCGAGGGCATTCCGTCGAAGGTGAACGTCATTCCGATGAATCCGCACGCGGACGCGCCCTATCGACCGCCGCCGCCGGATCGGGTCGACCGCTTCACCGCGGAGCTGCATCGGGCGGGACTGCGGGTCACCCTGCGAAGGGACCGCGGCCGGGACATCGACGCGGCCTGCGGTCAGCTCGCCAACCGATCGCCGGCCCCGGGCTCCGGCTGAGCGGGTCGCCGTCCTCCGCTCGGATCGGATTCTCTTCAAGGCGACCTCGGGAATGGCCGATTCGCCGACGGAGGAGATTCGTCGCGCGTCCTCTCGGCGAGCGCGCGCGACACCGCACGGACATGCTCTACGCCATCGGGGACATCCACGGAGAGCTCGAGAAGCTCGACGAGCTGCTCGAGTCGCTTCCGCTCCGTGCGGACGACCGGCTCGTGTTCCTGGGCGACTACGTCGATCGCGGTCCGGACTCGGCGGGAGTCGTGCAACGGCTGATCGAGCTTCGGGATCGCCAGGCCTGCGTCTTCCTGCTGGGCAATCACGAATCCATGTTCCTGGACTTCCTGGGCTGGACGGACGAGGCCTACTTCGGCGGGGACGCCTTCCTGATGAACGGGGGCGATCGCACGCTGGCCGGCTACGGCTACTTCGATCGGGAGCGCACCGATCGGGAGAGCTTCCGGCTGCCCAAGGACCACGAGGACTTCCTGCTCGGTCTGAGGCTGGCCTACGTGGAGGGCGACTATCTCTTCGTGCATGCCGGTCTGTCCCAGCAGGTCCTGCGCTCGGGAGATCTGGCCTACGCGCTGCGAAGGTCGCGCCCCGAGGACATCCTCTGGAACCGGACCGTCGGCGACCTGCCCCATGATCTCGACATCACGGTCGTCTACGGGCACACGCCGAACGAGGATCTCGCCGTCCGCTGGAATGCGCCCTTCAGCATCGGGATCGATACGGGCGCCGTCTATGGCGGCCCCCTGACCGCGATCCGGCTACCCGACGAGCAGATCTTCCAGGTCTAGCCTGGTCCGCGGTCGGAAGGCTGCGGCCTTCAGCCCGGCTCAGCCCCTGTCAGCCTGCTGAGGCGTCGCGACCCATCGGCCCGTGGGCCTCGCTCGTCCGATCCCCGCGCTCGCGAAGCTGGGGCACCGTCAGAGGCGTGCCCATCGACAGGGCCTCGAGATCGACGTCCGGGTTGTATTGGCGAAGCAGCCAGATCGGGACGTTGAGGCGTCGGTTCGAGAGCACCCAGAGCGACTCGCCGGGACCGACCCGGTGGGTCGTCGTCCCTTCGATCTCCCAGCGCGCGAAGAACTCCTCCTGCAGGACCCGGTGGTACTCGACCCGGACGCGCTCGAAGTCCTCGGGTCGGACCTGCGAGAAGTCGAGCCGGAGCCGCTGCTGGACCGCGACGGGCTGACCGAAGCGGAGGCGGTTGATCTGCCGGAGGCGACTGGCCCGGAGGCCCAGCCACTCGGCATAGTGTCCGAGCGTCTCGTTGGCCTGCACGAGGATGGTGCCGTCACTCGACACCGTGTAGTCCGAGGGATCGGCGAGCAGGCCGGGGCTCGGCTCGATCTCGCTCTCGTCGCCGACGGGCTCGCCCTCGGCGATTCCGATCGCGGCGTCCTCGACCTGCGGGCCGGGATCGGGCCGTGCGAGATCGGAGGCGCTCGGGTCGGGCTCGGCCTCTCGGGCGGGCGAGAGGCGCGCGACACCGTCGGGATGCGCTCCGGCAGGCTGGCCGCCGGCGACGAGGCCCGGGGCGGCCTTCGACACGCGCAGCCGCTGACCGGCGGCGATCCGGTGTCGGCTCCTCAGCTCGTTGAGCGCGACGAGCTCCGCCACGCTCATGCCGAAGCGCTCTGCGATCCGGGTCAGGTTGTCCCCGCGGCGCACGGTGTAGAGGCCGGTCTCGGGCAGCTTCTCGGGCGCGGAGGGCGCAGCCGGAGGCGTGAAGGCGACGGTTCGGGTCGGGGAGGCGCCCTCCGAAGGAAGGCGGATCTTCTGGCCGATCCGGATCCGATGGCGGCTGGCGAGCCCGTTGAGCGCCACGAGCTCGCTCATCCGGACGCCGTGCCGTCTGGCGATCGTCGAGAGCGTATCGCCGCGCTGGACGGTGTAGTGCGCGTCCCGGGTCTGCCGGGCGAAGCGCGCCGATCCGGGAACGGAGGCGATGGCCCGGGCGAGCGGACGGGGCAGGACGGCGCGGGGCACCCGCAGCTCGAAGCCCTTCGGGATGTACTTGGCGCCCTGCCAGACGGACTTGCGGAGCGCGGGATTGGACTCCCGAAGCACGTCGAGGGGGATGCCGATCGCCTTCGTGAGGTCCTGGGGACGGGCGTAGAAGGGCAGCTCGATCGTCTCGAAGCGGATGGGCTGGTCGAGCACGAGGGGGCCGAAATAGAACTCGGCGTTCGAGGCGACGGCGTGGGCGGCCAGAAACTCGACGTAGAAGTTCCGCGAGGCGAAGCCGAAGGTGCGCGAGCGGTATTGGCGCACGATCTTCACGATGTCCCGGGTCCCCAGCGAGCGCGCGGCCCGGCGCATGCCCGAGGCGCCGTGATTGTAGGCGGTGATCGCGAGGGGCCAGGACCCGGTGACGCGTCGATTCTGCTCGAGAAGACGGGCTGCGGCGACCGAGGCGCGGTAGGGATCGAGTCGCTCGTCGACGACGTGGTCGACCTGCATGAAGCGCCGCCCGGTCGAACGCGTGAACTGCCACAGCCCCGCGGCGCCGATGCGCGAGTAGATCTGCGGCGTATAGGACGACTCGACGTGCGGCAGATGGGCGATCTCGAGAGGCAGGTTCATCTCCCGGAGGATCGAGAGGATATGGGGCTTGTAGGC
>CAYXLY010000503.1:0-3455 GCA_964466005.1 uncultured Spirochaetaceae bacterium
CTGTTGGTTCTGCTCCCGCACCGCCTCGACGACGTCGCTCGCGTCGAGCTCGAGCTTCGCCAGCGTCTGCGGATCCAGCCAGAGCCGCATCGCATAGCGCCGCTCGCCGGGCAGCGAGATGTCGCCGACGCCGGGCACCCGCTTCAACGCGTCCACCACGTTGATCAGCGCATAGTTCGACAGATAGAGCGCGTCCCGCGACTCGTCCGGAGAGAGCAGGTTCACCACCAGGGTGAGGTCGGGCGAGCGCTTGCGCGTCGTGATCCCGAAACGCCGGACCTCTTCGGGCAGCCGCGGCTCCGCGACCGCCACCCGGTTGTTCACGTTGACCGTCGCGATGTCGGGATCCCGACCGAGCTCGAACGTGACGGCGAGACTCATCTGGCCGTCGCTCGCGCTGGCCGAGGACATGTAGAGCATGCCCTCGGTTCCGTTCACCTGCTCCTCGATCGGGAGCGTGATCGTCCGCTCCACGACGTCCGCGCTCGCGCCGGCGAAGCTCGCCGTCACCTGCACGGTCGGAGGCGAGATCGGGGGAAATTGCGAGACCGGCAGCAGTGGCGCGGAGATCGCGCCGGCCAGCGTGATCAGGATCGCGACCACGCCGGCGAAGATGGGTCGGTCGATGAAGAAGGCGACGAAGCCCGGAGCGCGGGGGCTCGGACGATGCGGACGATGCGTGGACACGAGGCTCCAGGGATGCGGCCAGGCGGGAGGACGCGGCCCGCGGCGTGGCTCCGAGGGTTTAACACTTCAGACGAAGAGGCGCTGCGGCTTCGATCCCGCTCTGGAAGGACGCGTCGACCGACGGTGCCCGGTTCGCCCTCCTCCCTCTCCCTCCTCACCGAGTCGCCGCTGAGCCAGTAACCATGTGGCCAAAAGAACCCGCTTCGGGATTCGGATGCAGGCCAACGAGAGCGATCAGCGCGGGAATCGACCCGGTTCTTCCTCAGATGGGGGCGAGATGGAGGAGAGAAACACGAGAATCCGGTTCCCCTCCGGACCGAGTTCGTGTTAGAACGAAACCACCTGGGAAGGCCATCGCGGTCAGGGCGTCATGTCCGCGATGGAGTTCGGGTCGTGTATCCACGCGACCCGCTGAAGAGCTGGAGCTGGCATGACGCAACCGCACGCCCGAGACCGATCCTTCCGACGCAGCTCGATTCGAGCCGGGTCACGCGCCTACCTCGAGACACGATCCGGTGCAGGACGGCTGAGATCCGGGTCGGCGATCCCGAAGGCGATCCTCGCCATCGGGCTTCTCTTCGCATGGGCGCCTGCCGCGCAGGCCGTCACCGTCGGATTCGGCTGCATCACGAGCAACGACGCGACTGACTGCGCGATCGGCGAGGCACAGCTCACGGTCGAGGTGAGCGACGCCGGCGGAGGCGAGGTCCTCTTCCTCTTCGAGAACGCGGGCCCCGCGAGCTCCTCGATCACCGGCGTCTTCTTCGACGACGGAACCCTCCTGGGCATCTCCGGACTGATCGACGCGGACGACGATGCCCTCGGCTCCTTCGGAGATCCCGGCGTCGACTTCAGCGCGGGCAGCGGCTCTCCCCCGGAGCTTCCCGGCGGCAACGCGGTGGGCTTCCAGACGACCGTCGGATTCCTCGCGGACTCGGATCCGCCCACCGCGCCCAACGGCGTGCAGCCCCTCGAGAGTCTGGGAGTCGTCTTCGCGCTCCAATCGGGCGGCGTCCTGGCCGACGTGATCGACGAGCTGACCGACGGCACCCTGCGGATCGGGATCCACGTCCAGGACTTCGCGGGCGGCGGCAGCGAGAGCTTCGTGAACCTGCCCGTGCCGGAGCCGGGCGCCTCGCTCCTGCTGGGTCTGGGATTGATGGCGCTCGCGCGACGCGGCGCCCCCCATCCCCAGCCGCATCACCCGCATCCGCATCACCCGCGTCGTCCGCGGACGTAGGCGGCCGTCAGCTCCTGCTCCGGGGCGTCGAAGATCTGCTGCACCGCTCCGAACTCGATGAGCTGTCCGGCCTCGCCCTGCCTCCAGAACAGGGCCGCCCAGTCCGCGACGCGGCGAGCCTGCGCGAGGTTGTGGGTCACGATCAGCAGCGTGACGCGCCCTCTGAGCCTTGCGATGAGGTCTTCGATGATCTCGCCGGCGAGGGGATCCAGAGCGCTGCAGGGCTCGTCCATCAAGAGGACCTCGGGGTCGAGCGCGAGCGCCCTCGCGATGCAGAGGCGCTGCTGCTGACCGCCCGAGAGCGCCATGGCAGGGCTATCGAGGCGGTCGCAGACCTCGTCCCAGAGCCCGACGTCGCGCAGGGCCTGCTCCGCCACGTCCGCGCGCTCGCTCCGGCTCCGCATCCCATGCTCTCGAAGCGGCAGGTCGAGGTTGCGGCGGATCGAGAGCGGAAAGGGATTGGGTCGCTGGAAGACCATCCCGACCCGCCGTCGAAGCGCCGTCACGTCGAGGCCCGGAGCGAGCAGGTCGACCTCTCCGAGCGCCAGCCCACCGCTCACGCGGGCAGAGGGAGTCAGGTCGACCAGACGATTGATGCAGCCGAGAAAGCTCGTCTTCCCGCAGCCGGAGGGACCGACCAGGGCCGTGACGCAGCCCCTGTGGACGTCGAGCGTGACGTCCTCGAAGGCGAGCTCCGCTCCGTACCGGAGGGTGAGCGCTCTCGCGCGGATCAGGGGATCGGGCTCGCAGCAGTCGGCCCGGTCGCCCAGGGGCAGCCATCGTTCCAGTCGGGGTCGCTCCGCGAAGTCACTCATGCGGTGCCCGCTCCCTGGCGTCGCTGCCAGGCCCTCACGACGCCCGTCGCGAGACCATTCATGCCGAGCAGCAGGGCCAGCAGCACGAGTGCGCTGGCGTAGGCCATCGCGTCGCCCCCCGGCACGTTCATCGCCAGATCGTAGATGTGGACGCTCAACGACCGACCGGAGTCGAAGACCGAGCCCGGCATCCGCGAGACGTAGCCGCTCGTGAACAGCAGAGCGGCGGTCTCGGCGAGAGCCCGACCGATCCCGAGGACGAGCCCCACGACGAGCCCCGGCGCCGCCACCGGCAGCAGCAGGGAGCGAAGCGTCGTGGCCCGCGACAGACCCAGCGCGGCCGAGGCCGCCCGCAGCTCCGCGGGCACCGCGCGCAGGGCCTCCTCGATGGAGCGGATCAGCAGGGGCAGCACCATGCAGGCGAGCGTGAGACCGCCCGAGAGGATCGAGAAGCCCAGTCCCAACGCATGGCAGAAGAAGGCATAGCCGAAGAGTCCGAAGACGATCGACGGCAGGCCCGCCAGCACGTCGAGGCTCCGCCTGACGAGGACGACCGCCCCGTCGGCCTTCGAGCCGTCCCGGGCCGAGATCTCCGCCAGCAGGATCGCGCTGGCGAGCGCGAGCGGAAGCGTCACCGCGAGACAGACGCCCACGATCCAGGTCGTCGAGACCAGGATCGGCGCCAGCCCCCCGGAGCGTCCGGAGTCCTTCGG
>CAYXLY010000504.1:0-3450 GCA_964466005.1 uncultured Spirochaetaceae bacterium
CTCCCGGAGCCTTTCGATCACGCCCTGCACCAGCACGTCCGGAGTCGACGCGCCGGCCGTGACGCCGACGCAGCCGATCTCCTCGAGCCAGGCTTCGTCGACGTCGTCGGCCGTCTGGATCAGATAGGCCGGCACGCCCAGGCGCGAAGCGACCTCGACCAGACGGTTGCTATTGGACGAGGCCGGCGCTCCGACCACCAGCACGAGCTCGGCGTGGCGCGCGAGGTCCTTGACCGCGTCCTGGCGATTCTGTGTCGCATAACAGATGTCGTCTCTCTTGGGCAGGCTGATCCCGGGGAAGCGCGCAGCGAGTGCGTCCATCACCTCGCGGGTGTCGTCGACGGAGAGCGTCGTCTGCGTCACGCAGCCGAGGCGCTCCGGATCCCGGACCTCGAGCTTCGCGACGTCCTCGACGGTCTCGACGAGATGCATCGAGTCGGGGGCCTGTCCCATCGTGCCCTCCACCTCGACGTGGCCCTGATGGCCGATCATCACGATCTCGTAGCCCTCCGCGACCATACGGCGGACCTCGTTGTGAACCTTGGTCACGAGCGGGCAGGTCGCGTCGATGGTGGAGAGTCGCTGGGTCTCTGCGCGCTCGCGGATCGAGGGCGCGACGCCATGAGCCGAGTAGATCAGAACGGCCCCCTCGGGAGCGTCTTCGGGGTCCTCGATGAAGGTCGCGCCCTGGGCGCGAAGTCCGTCCACCACGTGGCGGTTGTGGACGATCTCGTGGCGGACGTAGACCGGGCGGTCCTCCCGAGCGAGGGCCAGCTCGACGATCTCGATGGCCCGATCGACGCCGGCGCAGAAGCCTCGGGGACTGGCGAGCAGGATTCGCATGGCGCGCGGAGCGTAGCGTTCCGAGGGGCTCCGCGTCGGCTCCACGCCGACTGGCGAGGCCGCGGCGGCCGTCCCGATGGGGCAATCGCCTGCAGGCTCGTTACACTGCCCGCGAACAATTGGCAGGAGGGGTGTCGAGATGTCCGACCTCGAAGCGTTTCGGAAGGAGACCCGTGTCTGGCTCGAGAGTCACGCGCCGGAGTCGCTCGTCGGATCGACCGCCAGCGAGCTCGAGGGCGTCTGGGGCGGCCGGAAGTGGAAGTTCGAGAGCCCCGACCAGAAGCGCTGGCTCGAGGTCATGGCGGAGAAGGGCTGGACGGCGCCGACCTGGCCGAAGGAGTACGGCGGCGGAGGGCTCGAGCCCGCCGAGGCCCGGGTCCTCGCCCAGGAGATGAAGGCCCTGCGACTGCCGCCGCCCCTGATCGGCTTCGGCCTGACCATGATCGGGCCCACGCTGCTGCGCTTCGGAAACGAGGAGCAGAAGAAGGAGCATCTCCCGAAGATCTGTCGCGGAGAGATCCGCTGGTGCCAGGGCTACTCGGAGCCGGGAGCGGGCTCGGACCTCGCCTCGCTCCAGACCCGGGCGGAGCGGGTCGGAGACGAGTTCGTCATCAACGGCACGAAGGTCTGGACATCCTACGCCGATCAGGCCGATTGGATCTTCGCGCTGGTCCGGACGGATCCCGATGCGCCGGTCAAGCAGGAGGGCATCACCTTCATCCTGATCGACATGGACGATCCGGGCGTCTCGGTGAGCCCGATCCTCCTGATCTCGGGCAAGTCGCCCTTCTGCGAGACGCACTTCAAGGACGTCCGGGTTCCGGTCCGCAACGTCGTGCACGAGATCGGAGCGGGCTGGACGGTGGCCAAGGCGCTGCTCGGCCACGAGCGATCGATGATCGCCGACGCCTTCGGCGCCTCGAGCGGTCGAGGGCGTCCGAAGTCGACGCGGAGCTTCCTCGCCGACCTGGCCGCGACCCATCTCGGGGAGACCGAAGGGCGCATCGCGGACGCCGTCCTGCGGGACGAGGTCGCCGACATGGAGATGGATACGCGCGCGTTCGGCCTCACGGTCCAGCGCACGAAGGACGCGGCCCGCGCCGGACAGCAGCCCGGTCCGGAGAGCTCGATGTTCAAGATCTACGGGACGGAGCTGAATCAGAAGCGCTACGAGCTGATGGTCCGGATCCTCGGGCCGCAGGCCCTGGGCTGGGAGGGACCGGGCTTCGAGGAGTCCGAGCTCGAGACGACTCGCGAGTGGCTCCGTTCCCGGGGCAACACCATCGAGGGCGGGACCTCCGAGATCCAGCTGAACATCATCGCCAAGCGCGTCCTGGCCCTGCCGGACTAGCGGCGCCCCACGCGGCCTCTGCGCCCTCGCGGCCGCCTCCCTCCTCTCGCCCGGAATTGCCGAGCCCCAGGCTCGAGACATCCGAAGGAGACCGACATGGAACTCGTCCTCGACGAAGATCAGGAGCTGATCGCGAAGACCGCGCTCGACTTCGTCCTCGAACACTCTCCGGTGTCCCGCTTCCGCGCCCTGCGAGACGCGGCCGATCCGCTGGGCTACTCGCCCGATCTCTACCGGGAGATGGCCGAGCTCGGATGGACCGGGATCCCCTTCTCCGAGAAGGTCGGCGGGGCGGGGATGGGCCTCAGCGAGCTCGTGCTGATCGTCGAGGCCCTCGGCCGGAAGCTCGCCCCGGAGCCCTTCCTGGGCAGCGTGGGCATGGCGGGGGCGGCGCTCGAGCTGGCCGGCGAGTCGGCGCTGCAGGCGGCCTGGCTGCCGGCGATCATCGACGGCTCGAAGGTGGTGGCCCTGGCCCATCAGGAGGCGGGGGCCCGCTTCGATCTCTTCGGAGTCGAGACCCGGGCGGAAGAGCAGGGAGAGGGCTGGATCCTGCGAGGCGAGAAGATCCAGGTGATCGACGCCTTCGGGGCCGACGCGGTGATCGTGCCGGCGCGGACGCAGGGCTCGAAGGGCGATCGCGACGGCATCACGCTCTTCCTCGTCGAGGCCGGCGCGCCCGGGCTCTCCGTCGAACGTCAGACCCGGTTGGACCATCGCAACGCCGCGATCGTCCGACTCGACGGCGTGGCCTGTCCGGCGTCGCAGATCCTCGGCGTTCCGGGCGCCGGCGGAGACGTCCTGGAGCAGGCGATCGACCGCGCCACGGTGGTGCTCTGCGCGGAGATGCTCGGAGGCATGTCCGAGGCCTTCGATCTCACCCTCGACTACCTGAAGACGCGCGATCAGTTCGGCGTGAAGATCGGAAGCTTCCAGGCGCTCAAGCACCGGGCTGCCCGGGTCTTCATAAGACTGCATCAGAGCCAGGGCGGCCGCGAGATTAATGGAGAGGGTGGTTTTGCCCACCCCCCCTTTCTGCGATGCGATTGTCAGGATTTTCATCTGGTCTGCCTCTCTTTGGCAGGGGAATTTGACGCTACACCTTATTTATAAACGACGACGGGGAAGTTGACAAGAGCACAATAATCAATAAAGGGGTTGCACATTGCAGTTTTATTG
Organism: uncultured Spirochaetaceae bacterium; assembly: GCA_964466005.1. Taxonomy (GTDB): domain Bacteria; phylum Myxococcota_A; class UBA9160; order UBA9160; family UBA4427; genus UBA4427. Next base: position 3,371 of record CAYXLY010000504.1, read on the forward strand.
ATTAAAATACATTCCACCAGGTTCATTTCTTAAATATTTCGATTTATGCTTGTTTTTTATCTCTTTTTATGGAATAATCA
>CAYXLY010000505.1:0-3442 GCA_964466005.1 uncultured Spirochaetaceae bacterium
GAAGATCCTCGACGACGAGGAGCACTGGTGCACCGGCTACTCGGAGCCCGACGTCGGCAGCGACCTGGCCGCCCTCCAGTGCCGTGCGGTCCTCGAGGGCGACGAGTACGTGATCAACGGCCAGAAGATCTGGACGACCTCCGCTCACTTCGCCTCCCACATCTTCCTGCTGGTGCGCACCGACCCGACCGTCGCCAAGTGGAAGGGCATCACCTGCCTGCTCGTGCCCATGGACTCGCCCGGCATCGAGGTCCGACCGATCGAGAACCTCTCGGGCAAGGCGAGCTTCAATCAGGTCTTCTTCAACGACGTGCGGACCCCGGTCGGAAATCGGCTGGGCGCCGAGGGCGAGGGCTGGCGGGTCGTGATGGGCGCGCTCGCCAACGAGCGATCCGGAATCTCGGAGTCGACGGAGATGCAGCGTCATCTCGACGACATCCGCGAGCTCGCCCGCCGCGCCTCTCGAAACGGCCGTCCCGCCCTCGAGGACGACGGCGTCCGTCGCCGCCTCTCGGACATGGAGATCCGCATCGAGGCCATGCGGCTGACGGGACTCCGTCATCTCACCGATCAGCTCCGCGGGAAGCCCTCGGGCAGCGAGACCGCGATCAACAAGCTCCAGCGTGGCATCCTCGAGTTCGAGATGAGCGAGCTCGAGCTCGAGCTCCTCGGCAGCGCCGCTCAGCATCAGGGGCTGCTGCAGCGTCAGACCCTGGCCTGGCATGGCACCGTCATCGGAGGCGGCAGCCCCAACATCCAGCGCAACATCATCGCCGAGCGGATCCTCGGGCTGCCGAAGGATTGAGCCCGACGAGCGGAGCGCCGCGACCTCGGCTCAGACCACCGCCGTCACCTCGACCGGGATGCCGTTCGCGACACTCGTGCCCGAAGGCACGTCGAGCGGGCCGTCATCGGTCAGGATGTTCGCGTTGACGCCGGGCTGGCGCTCGGAGGCGACCCCGAGGCGCGTGCCCTGAGCTCCGTGACCGAATCCATGCGGAAGGCTCACGACGCCCGGCATCATCTCGTCACGGATCTCGACGTCGACCTCGATCCGCCCCGCACGGGACTCGACGCGGGCCCGACCGCCCTCGCGTAGTCCGGCCCGCTCGGCGTCGGCCGGATGGATCCGCAGCGCGCAGCGCGGCCGCCCCTTGGCGAGGCTCGGGACGTTGTGCAGCCAGGAGTTCATGCCGCGGGCCTGACGACGGCCGATGAGCCGCAGCCCCCGATGCGCCGCCAGCTCGGGCAGCCGACGGCGCAGACGCTCGACGTCCCCGGTGATGAGCGGATCCGCCAGGTCGATCCGACGATTCGGCGTACGCAGGATCTCGGGCATACGCGGCTCCAGCGGACCGAGATCGATGGCGCCCCGAGCGGCTCGCACTCGTGCGAGGGTCAGTCCGTCGGAATTGCGGCCGAAGCCATCGCCGTAGGGACCGCAGCGGAGCTGCAGATCGACGAGTCGCATCGGTCCGCGCTCGTCCCCCAGCTCATGCAGGATCTCCTCGGGATCCAGCCCGAGCCGAGCGGCGAAGCGGGTCACGTTCTGCAGGAGGCTGGCCTCCTCGAGCGCTTCGGGTGTCGTGCGATTGAGCCGCGCGGCCAGCTCGAGGTAGACCTCCCAGGCCTGCTTCGTGCCGGGCTCGGGATCGAAGACGCGCTCCCCGTAGCGAACGAAGTTCCGGACCGTCGTCGACTGGGCGAGGAAGTCGAAGTTCTCGTGCTCGAGCTGGGGCGCCGTCGGCAGGATGAGATCGGCGTGTCGCGTCGTCTCGTTCAGGTAGATGTCGATCGCCAGCATGAAGTCGAGGCCCTCGAGCCCGTCCGCGATGCGGTCTCCCGACGGCATGGAGAGCACGGGGTTGCCGCAGGCGATCACCAGCGCGCGAACCCGCGCCTCGCCCGCCCGCTCGGGGTCGAGCTCCTCGGCGAAGGCCGACGCCGGAAGATGGCCGTCGACCATCGGCAGGCCTCGCGCCGCCGTGCGATAGGGGCCGATGGCGATGGGCGGAAGGGCGCGTCCCGGCTCGTGCTGCCCCGTCGCCGGTCGCGGGAACATCATGCCGCCAGGCTCGTCGTAGCGTCCGAGCAGGATGTTCACCACGTCGATCAGCCAGCTCGCCAGCGTGCCGAACTCGACCGTACAGGTGCCGATGCGGCCGTAGACACAGGCGTGCGGGCGTTCGGCCAGCTCGCGCGCGATGCGGCGGATGGCCCCGGGCTCGATGCCGGTGACGTCCCCCACGGCCTCGGGCGGAAAGTCCGAGGCGAGCTCGCGGATCGCGTCGATCCCGTCGGTGAAGGCCTCGAAGCGTCCGAGCCGAACGAGCCTCTCCTCGAAGATCACGTGGACCAGCGCGAAGAGCAGGTACGCGTCGCTTCCCGGTCGGATGAAGAGATGCTCGTCCGCGACCGCGGCCGTCTCCGTCCGTCGCGGATCGACCACGACGAGCCTGCCCCCGCGCTCCCGCAGCTCCCGAAGTCGCCTCCCGATCCCGGGGGCCGACATCAGGCTCCCCTGCGAGACGATCGGATTGCCTCCCAGGCAGAGGAAATAGTCGCAGCGGTCGATGTCCGGAATCGGCAGGATCGATCCCTTCCCGAAGAGCACCCGCGAGGTATAGAGCTTCGGGAAATGATCCATGGTCGCCGCCGAGAAGAGGCGGGGTGATCGCAGGGACTCCAGGATGAAGCGGTTGTAGAGCATCGATCCGACGTCGAAGCCGGATGGGTTTCCGATGTAGATGCCGAGCGCGTCGTTGCCGTACCGCTCCTGGACGGCCCCGATCCGCTCGGCGGCGAGATCGAAGGCCGCGTCCCAGCCGATCTCCTCCCAGTCGCCGTCGGCCGTCTTGCGGAGAGGCCGCCGCAAACGATCCGGATCCTCGTGGACGCCCTGGAGCGCGGTGGCCTTGGGACAGAGATGGCCGCGGCTGATCGGATCGCGGTCGTCGCCCTCGATTCGCAGGACGCGCCGCGAGTCCGGATCGGCCTGGACGCGCAGCGCGCAGGAGGCCTCGCAGATCGGACACGAGCGATGGAGCCAGCGAGAGGTCAAGGGCTACCCACCTCCGTGGTCTCTCCTTCGAAGGGGTCCAGCCGGCGCCGCGTCCGATCCGGGAGCCTTCCGGCCTCGCGCCCGCCGAGCGGAGAAGCGAGACGCTCTTGCGCGCTCAAGCGAGCCTCGCGTCGAGATACTCGCCGATGCGCGCGATCGCCTGTCGGCCCTCGGGCAGCAGGTCGGCGAAGGTATGCCAGACGTGGATCATGTCCTCCCACGCCTCGAAGGTGACGTCGCAGCCCGCGGCGCGTGCCTTCGCGGCGAAGCCCTCCGCGTCGCCCAGAAGGCCTTCGGCGGTCCCCACATGCAGGAGCAGGGGCGGCAGCCCCGCGAGCGAGAGGGCGGGCAGGGCGAAGAGCAGCGCGACGTGTGCCTCGT
>CAYXLY010000506.1:0-3415 GCA_964466005.1 uncultured Spirochaetaceae bacterium
GATTCCGATCTGTGGCATAGGGGGAATCACCAACGCCGACGACGCGGTCAAGTTCATGCTCTGCGGCGCCACCGCGATCCAGGTGGGGACGCTGAACTATCTCGACCCCTCGGCGGCGGCGGGGATCGCACGGGGCATCGCGCGATATGCGGCGCAGCACGGCTTCGAGCGGGTCCGCGATCTCACGGGAGCGCTCGTCATCCCAAGGGGATGATGCGGCTTCCTTGCCATCGGCAGGGCTTTCGTTTAATTTGCGCGGGCTTGCGGAGCTTTCCGGCTTCGCGGGAACAGCTTTTCGGGTCGATCGATGCACGATCCCGGCCGGCGCAGGCGAGTGCCCGGTCGACCGGGATGGAGCCGGCATCGCTTCGGAGCCGCCGGGAAAGTGGGCGTTTCGTCCGCTTTTTTTGTTTGCAGGAGCGGACGGGCGCGAGAACGAACGCGAGCGACGCGGAGAGCGAGAAGCAGAGCGCAGAGATCGAGAGAGAGAGCGCAGAGATCGAGAGAGAGCAGGGATCGAGAACGAGAAGAGGAGAGCAGGAGATCTATCGCGACATTCCGGAGCCGCTTCGCGCCCTGATCGAGCCCGTGGTCGACGAGCACGGCTGCGAGCTCGTGGACGTCGAGACGACTCGGGGCCAGGGCAGGGGCCTGCTGCGCATCATCGTCGACAACCCGCAGCAGGACGGCCGGGTGCCGATCGAGCGCTGCGTGGCCATCTCCCGGGAGGTCGAGACGCTGCTCGATGCAGCGGACACCATGCCGGGGGCCTATCAGCTCGAGGTGTCCTCGCCGGGGCTGGACCGGGTCCTGGCACGGGAGAAGGATTTCGCGGCCGCATGCGGGCAGTCGATCAAGCTGCAGACGCGGCGCCCGATCGAGGGGCGCAAACGCTATCGCGGCCGATTGATCGCCTTCGAGCAGGGGGCGTTGAGGATGGAAGTCGAAGGGGAGGAGGCCTTGATCCCCTTCGACGAGGTCGAGAAGGCCAACACGATCTATGAGTTCACGAGCGCCGACTTCGCGAGAGGGTCGGGGCGACGGGGCTCGAGCGAATCGGGCGGGGTGTGATGCTGGGATTGAATCTCAAGCGAGAGATCGATCAGATCGCCAAGGACAAGGGCATCGACTCGAGCGAGATCACGGGCGCGCTCGAGGAGGCGATGCGTCAGGCCGCGCGCCGGCGCTTCGGCCAGGACAAGGAGATCGAGGCCCGGTACAACGACGAGATCGGCGAGGTCGAGCTCTTCGAGTTCCGGGAGGTGGTCTCCGAGATCACCGACCCCGATACGCAGATCCTGATCGAGATCGCTCGACGCGACTACGACCCGGACGTGGAGGAGGGCGACGAGATCGGCGTGAAGCTCGATACCTCGGACTTCGGACGCATCCTCGCCCAGGCCGCGAAGCAGGTCATCATCCAACGGATCCGGGACGCGGAGCGCGACAACACCTTCGAGGAGTACCGCGATCGCCAGGGCGAGATCGTCAACGGCATCGTCCGACGCTTCGAGAAGGGCGCCATCATCGTCGATCTCGGTCGCGCCGAGGCGGTGATCCCGGCCAAGGAGCAGGTGCCCCGGGAGAGCTATCGGCCGGGCGACCGCGTTCGGGCCTTCGTGGTCGAGGTGAGCAAGGTCGCGAAGGGACCGCAGATCATCCTCTCGCGGGCCTCCCTCGATTTTCTCGTGAAGCTCTTCGAGCAGGAAGTGCCGGAGATGTACGAGAAGATCGTCTCGATCGAGTCGGCCGCGCGCGAGCCGGGCGGACGATCGAAGATCGCCGTGGTGTCGCGCGACAGCGACGTCGACCCGGTGGGCGCGTGCGTCGGAATGAAGGGCAGCCGCGTGCAGGCAGTGGTTCAGGAGCTCCGCGGCGAACGGATCGACATCGTGCCCTGGAGCCCCGATCCCGCCCGGTACGTGTGCAGCGCGCTCTCGCCGGCGCAGGTCTCGAAGGTGATCATCGACGAGAGTCAGAAGTCGATGGACGTGATCGTGCCCGACGATCAGCTCTCGCTCGCGATCGGGCGTCGGGGACAGAACGTGCGTCTCGCGGTCCAGCTCACCGGCTGGAAGATCGACATCAAGAGCGAGACGAAGATGCGCGAGATCGCGGAGTGGCTGTCGCGGGCCGTGTCGGCCGTCGAAGGCTGCGGCGAGCCCGAGGCGGACCTGCTGCTCCAGCAGGGCATCACGTCGCTCGAGGATCTCTCCGAGTGTCCGGTGGAGATGCTGACGGCCCTGCCGGGCATCGACGATCAGGGCGCCGAGCTGATCAAGAGCAGCGCGGCGCAGCTGATCGCGGTGAAGGCGGTGGAAGAAGAGGAGCGCGCGCAGCGCGAGGCGGAGGCCGAGGCCCAGCGACGCGCCGAGGCGGAGGCCGAGGCCGCAGCCGCGGCCGCCTCCGCGGCGGAAGAGGGCGGGGACGAGACGGCTCCGCCGCAGCCGCCGGCAGGGCCGGCCGCGGGCGCGAACGAGTAGGACCGGAACGATTGGACGATCGATGAGTCGTCGGGCGCAAGCGCTCGCGCGAGTCCGACGGGAACGACGCAGGATTCAATGGCAAAGATCAGGGCATACAAGCTCGCGGAAGAGCTCGGAATCGACCGCAACGAGTTCGTCGAGCAGGCTCGGCAGCATGGGGTCGAGCTGAAGAGCGCGATGGCCTCGCTCGACGAGGACGAGGTCGCGCAGCTCCGCGAGAAGATCGGCGGACGGGAGAGGGAGGCTCGCGCGGTCGTCGAGCGTCGGCTCGAGGGCAGGAGCGGGACGACCGTCGTCCGTCGACGCCGCAAGAAGGAGCCCGAGCCCGAGCCGGCGCCCCCGGTCGTCGCGGAGCCCGTGGAGGAGACGACCGCCGCCGGGCGCGAGGAGCCGGAGGTCGAGGAGACGACCAGGCCCGAGGTGCCCGAGGTGCCGGTGGAGCCGGCTGCCGAGGAGGAGGCCCCCGTCGAAGTCGTCGCCGAGGAGACGGCTCCGGCCGAGCCCGAGCCCGGTGTCGTGACGCCGCCGTCGCGGCCCGCCGGGCCTTCGACACCTTCGACACCTCCGACGCCGCCGAGCGGACCGGCGGGTGGACCGTCCCGAGAGGGACGTGCGGGCGCTGGCGAGCCGCCGACCCCCGCGCAGCCCGATCGAAAGGGCAAGCAGCGCAAGCGCGTCCGCGAGGTCGTGAACCTGCAGGAGCAGGAGCAGTTCGCGCGTCAGATCACGAGTCGGGGGCCGGGCCCGCGACGGACCCAGCCTCCCGCGGCGCGGACGGTCATCAACCCGCGTGCCCGTCGTCGCGACAAGCTCTCGCCCAAGCCGGCGCCGGCTGCGACCCAGCAGGCGCGACAGGTGAAGGTGGAGGGCGACATCAGCGTCGGAGAGCTCGCCAAGCGGCGGGCCTCAAGGCGCCCGCGATCCAGGGC
>CAYXLY010000507.1:0-3400 GCA_964466005.1 uncultured Spirochaetaceae bacterium
CGCGACCGCGACCCGCCGCGATTCGCAGCACGCGGCCCGCGAGTGATGGCTTCCGGTCGGGGCCGACCCACTCCCTGCGCCAGATTCTTTATGCTCCCGGTCGAGTGAATCGACGGGAGCCCATGGAGTTGAAGACCAAGCGAGAAGAGATCGAGAGGCTGGCGGGGCAGGCGCTCGCACCGCTGGTCGAGGTCGCCTGGGCCGACGGCCGGGTCACGGCCGCGGAGCGACAGGCGGTGCTCGATGCGGCTCGGGCCTTCGGGCTCCATCAATCGACGGACTTCTGTCGCTCGACGCTCCTGCGCTGGCTCCACGAAGAGCCGCCGAGCGAGGCGCTCGAGGCCTGGCGGGAGCTGCTGGCGCCGACGCTCGTCGAGGCCGAGAGCCGCCCCGCCCGCCAGAGCGAGCGGAGGCTCCTCGATGCGGCCCACCGTGTGGCCAAGATGGACGAGCGTTCCTTCGTGGAAGGGAAGCCCTTCGACTGTCGCTCCGGGATCACGGACGCGGAGCAGCGGGTCCTCGACGAGCTCGCCTCGGCATTGGCTCGGGCCGACTCTCTCTCGGAATGAGCTCTCGGCTCTCGGCTCTCGGAATGAGCTCTCGGACTGACCGCCGTGGGCAGACTCCCGAGAGCCTCTCGGGGCCCGGATCGGGCAGGTTCGAGAAGGTACTCCTCACGAATCAGACATGACTTCGTCGATTTGTGAGCACGAACTTCAAATTCCTGTCACCTGTTCGTCACGAAAGTGCAGTTCCCTGCGCATCGCGCGGCAGGGGAGTCCCCGACAGGGACGAGGGTCCGGACGATCCGGGCGCCGGCGCGGTGGACGTTGCGAGCGGGTGAGACAGGTCGTCTCCGAGACCCCGTCGCAGGACGCCGCTCCACTCCGACAGCTCCGCAGCCGCCCCGAGGAGGGATCGATCTCGTGCGAATCCGGCTCTGTCTTCCGTCGACCGCCTGGCTCCTGATGCTGTCGTTCCTGCTGGCGCCCGCTCCGGCGGTCCGGGCGGACGAGGTCGATCCGGCGGGCGTCTCCGTCACCGTCGGTGAGAAGGGCCTCGCGGTCCAGTCGAAGGACGGACGCTTCGAGTTCGAGCTCAGCGGCCGCGTCCAGGCCGACGCCACCCTCCATGTCGGCGACACGCCCGCCAATACGCCCTCCACTCCCGGCATGTCCGGGGTGAACCGGGATCCGACGGACGGGACCGAGATCCGCCGCGCTCGTCTGGCGGCCCAGGCGACGGTCTATCGCGACTGGCACTGGATGGGCGAGGTCGACTTCGCGAACAACGAGGCGGCGGTGAAGGACTTCTTTCTCGCCTACACCGGGCTCGAGCGGTGGAAGCTGAGCGTCGGGCACCAGAAGCAGCCCTACAGCCTCGCGCTCGAGATGAGCTCGAACGACCTGCCCTTCACCGAGCGCTCGATCGACAATGCGCTCGTCGTCGCCGTGCTCGATCGCGCCGTGGGCGTCCGGGCCGAGACCCACGGAGAGCGCTGGTACGTCGCGGGGGGCTTCTACGGGGAGTCCGTCGAGCCGAGCAGCGAGAACGCCGACGAGGGCTGGGGCGCGGCGGCGAAGGCCGTCGTGACGCCGATCCTGGAGGACGATCGCCTCGTCCATCTCGGCTTTCGGGGAGCGATGCGTCGGCCCGAGACCGGCAACGAGTCGATCCGCTTCCGCGACGAGACGACGAACATGTCGGACTACCGGATCGTCGACACCGGAGCCCTCGAGGACGTCCAGAACATCTTTCTCTTCGGTCCCGAGGCCGCGTTCGTGTGGGGTCCCGTCTCGATCTTCGGCGAGTACAACCGGGCGATCCTCCAGCGCAACGGCTTCTCGACCGTCGAGCTCGAAGGGGGGCATGTCGGGGCGACGTGGGCGCTCACCGGGGAGTCCTGGGCGAAGAGCTATACGATCCGGACGGGCGAGTTCAAGCGACTGCGCCCGCGCCGGGACTTCAGTCTCGGTGGCGGCGGAGCCGGCGCCTGGGAGCTGGCCGCCCGCTTCGCCCACGTGAACCTGAACGACGGCGGTCCGGCCAGCTCGCCCGACGCGGTGCTCGGAGGCAAGGAGCAGCGGATCAGCGCGTCGCTCAACTGGTATCCGAACTACAACATCCGCATGATGCTCGGCTACGAGCACGTCCTGCAGGCCGACGTCGCCACGGCCTCGCCGCGGAGCGTGTCCACCAAGGAAGGCGAGGGTCTGGACATCTTCACCCTGCGAGCCCAGCTTGCCTTCTGAGGATCGATCAGCCCGGGAGCTTCTCCGTGAGCTTGTCGGAATGCTTCAGGTTCAGGGCCTCGGTCGCGAGGATCACCTCCTCCGCGATGTTGGTCGCGTGATCCCCGATGCGCTCGAGATGCTTGGCGATGAAGATCACGTCGAGCTCCTGCTCGGTATGCTCGGGCTGCTCCGTGAGACGGGAGATCGACGCCCGGATCAGCCGATCCTCGAGCTCGTCGATCAGGTCGTCCTTCCGCAGCACGTCGCGGGCCTCCTCGGCATCGAGCTCCGCGAACGCCCGGATCGCGCGTCGCAGCAGGGCGCGGCTGTCGTCGGCCAGGGCATGGAGACCGGCCGGCAGGGGCACCGGCGCCCGCCGTGCCAGGCGCCTCGCGCAGCCGGCGATGTTGCGGGCGAGATCCCCGACGCGCTCGAGGTCCGTCGCGATCGTCTTGATGGCCAGGACCTGGCGCAGATCGGAGGCCACGGGGGCGGCCAGCGCGAGGATATGGAGCACACCCTCGTCGATCTCGACGTCGAGCCGGTCGATCGCCAGGTCGTCGCCGTCGACCTCGTCGGCGAGCGCCGCATCGAGGTTCCAGATCGCGTGCAGGCTCTTGTCGAGGATCGCCTCGGCGCGCTCGGCCATCTCGAGGGCGCGGTCTCGCAGCTCGCGGGCGTCCCGGTCGACCCGGGGGCGCGGACGATGGGCGGAGCGAGGCGGCGAGGGCGGTCCAGAGGGATTGGGCATGATGTCGAGCACTCTCCTGGCCTCTGCGCGAGGCTCTCTTCCGAACTCGATCCCAGTCTCGCCCTGGACCCCGGTCCCGGCCAGCCCGGCCGGCTCGGCGAGGCTCCGGGGCTCTCCAGAGGCCCGGTGGCCCCTCTGGCCGCGCGGCGAGGCCCCGTGCCCCGCGGGCGAGAAGACGGCCGTGACTCGGCGGCGAGCGCGAAAATGGATCATAAAACAGGCGCTTGCAGCCGTCATCGCCACTGCGACGGGTCACCGTGGATTTCGATCTTCACGCGACCGTCATCTCTTCTTGGCCGAGCAGCGACGGGGGCCGCATATCGTTCGGATCCAGGCGGGCCCGTCCAGGCGTCCTTCGCCAGCCCGAGCCCGAGCCCGAGCCCGAGCCCGAGCCCGAGCCCGAGCCCGAGCCCGA
>CAYXLY010000508.1:0-3395 GCA_964466005.1 uncultured Spirochaetaceae bacterium
CCCCCGGATCCGCTCGGGATCGGCGAATTCCGGCTGGTCGAGGAGCGTGATCCGCGTCGCGATGACCAGATCCTCGGTGGAGGTCCCCGAGGCGCCGTCGCAGGCTCCGAGCCCGAGGGTCCAGGCCCGGCGCATCAGCGCGTCGGCCTCGCCACGCAGCGCCTGCCGCTCGCTCTCGAGCAGGGCTCGAAGCCCGACCAGGGTTCGTCCGCGCACGCGCTCGGCCAGGATCGCCCCGATCTGCTCCAGCTCGCGGGCGCCCGGCGGATCGCTCTGGGAGATCGTCCGCTGGATCAGGCCGCCGTTCTCGGTGACCAGCACCGCCAGGACCTGCTCCGCGCCGACCCGCAAGAGATGGAGCGAGCGCAGCCGCAAGCGCTCGACACGGGGCGCGACGACGAAGCCGAGCTGACGCGTGTACTCCGAGAGCAGGTGGGAGGCTTGACGGGGCGTCTCCGCAGCGTCCACGCCGACCAGGGCGCGGTCGAGGACGCGCCGCTCGTGGGGGCCGAGATCCGAGACGTCGAGCAGCTCGTCGACGAAGACCTGCAGTCCGAGCGCCGTCGGCGCCCGACCGGCGGAGGCGTGGGCCTTCTCGATCAGCCCCATCTCGTGAAGCTGGGCCAGCGTGTTCCGGATGCTGGCCGCGGAGAGCCGCGTCGGCGTGAGATGCGTGAGGGTCTTCGAGCCCACGGGTCCGGCCTGGCCGACGTAGGCCGAGACCAGGGCGCGGAGCACCATGGCCTGTCGATCGCTCAGCCCGCTCGCGAGCTCCGCACGAGGCTCGCCCGCCTCGCGTCTCGGCTCGTTCGACTCATGCGGCTTGCGTCCGTCGGGTATCGTCATGAAAACCTCAACGATTTCGGCAACTCACGTATACCTGTCCCGCCCGGGAGCGTCAATTCGAAGACGCCGGGGCCACGAACTCGGCGGCCACGCTGTCGGCCAGCATGCGCCCGGCGCGGGTGAGCCGCAGATCGCCGCGGTGGGCGTCGCGCTCGCTCCGCGCTTCTTCTCGTCCTTCTCCTTCTCCTTCTCCTTCGGCCAGCCAGCCCCGCTGCACGAGTCCCTCGATCTCGGCGGCGAAGAACGCGCGCGGCGGAGCGCCGAACTCCGCCTCGAATCGACGCGCCGAGAGTCCTTCGAGCTGGCGCAGCGCCAGGAAGACCGCCTCGCCCCGAGCCGTGGCCTCCGAGAGACGCTCCTCCTCGCCCGCCGGGAGGCCCCGCTCCACGGCCGCCAGCCAATCCTCGAGGCGTCGAGGATTCGCTCTGCGGGCGCCATGCGGGCGATCCGGCGTGCGGGCCTCGGTCGAGTGGGCGCCCATGCCCAGCCCCAGCACGGCCTGGCGCTGCCAGTAGCGCGCGTTGTGCCGGGCGCGATGGCCCGGACGCGCATGGCTCGAGATCTCGTAGCGCTCGTAGCCGCCGGCTCCGAGCCGCCGCTCGATCTGCTCGATCATCGAGGCCGCGCGATCCTCGTCGCAGGCCCTCAGCTTCCCGGCGGCGAGCGCCCGGCCGAAGGGGGTGTCTGGCTCCCAGGTCAGCTCGTAGGTCGAGACGTGCTCGGGACCCTCCTCCAGCAGCGCGTCGAGATCCCGATCGAGGTCGACGGGCGTCTGCTCGGGGCCTGCGAAGATCAGGTCGACCGACAGTCGCTCGAAGCCGGCCGCCCGGGCCGCCGCCAGAGTCTCGCGGCTGGTGGCGGCGCGATGGGCCCGCCCCAGGCGTTTCAGCTGTGCATCGTCGAAGGACTGCACCCCGATCGAGAGACGGTCGACCCCCGCATCGCGAAAGCCGGGCAGGCGCTCGCGCTCGAGCGTGCTCGGATTGAGCTCCAGGGTCGTCTCGATCGGCTCGGGGAAGTCGGGACGACCCGGAAACGCGGCGCGCACGGCCTCGACGAGTCGCCGGATCGAGGCGGGCGAGAAGAGCGAGGGCGTGCCCCCTCCGAGGTAGAGGGTCGCGAGCGGACGTCCCGCGAAATCGGGCGCCCGCGCCTCGAGCTCCCTCAGCAGCCCCTCGACATAGCGCCCTTCCACGGCCGGATCGAGCCGCCGCGCTGCCACCACGGCGAAGTCGCAGTAGGGACAGATCCGCTCGCAGAAGGGCAGATGCAGGTAGACGCCGACCGCTCCGTCGTCGACCCGGCTGCCGGCGGCCTGCGCGTCCGGGGCGCCGACCCGCGACTCTGCCCGGGTCCCGCTCCCCCGCATCCGATCTGCCGCCTTCGTCTCCGTCTCCTTCTCCACGAGCGCGAGGGTAGCCCCGGAAGGCGCCGCGCGAAGCCGCGCGAGCGGCCGCCCCTCGCCTCCGATATCCTCGGAGTGCTTTGAGTCATTCCTCGCCTCCCACAGAGACCACGCCGTCTCCGAAGCCCGCGAAGACCACGAAGCACGTCCTCCCCAACGGGCTCACGATCCTGCTCCGCGAGAGCCACCGCGCGCCCGTCGTCGAGCTCCAGCTCTGGGCGAACGTCGGATCGGCCGACGAGCGTCCCGGCGAGGAAGGCCTCGCCCACTTCCACGAGCACATGCTCTTCAAGGGCACGGAGCGACGCGCGGTCGGCGACGTCGCCGGCGAGATCGAGGGCCTCGGCGGCCAGATCAACGCCTACACCTCCTTCGACTCGACCGTCTACCACGCGACGATGCCCGCCGACGCCTGGCGCGAGGGTCTCGACGTGCTGGTCGATGCGATCCGCCATTCGACCTTCGACGCGGAGGAGGTCGAGCGCGAGCGCGAGGTCGTGCTCGAGGAGATCCGCCGCTCTGAGGACACGCCGGGCCACGTCCTGGGGGATCTCGCCTTCCGCGAGAGCTACCGCGTGCATCCCTACCGCCAGCCCATCCTGGGGCCGGCCGAGAACGTGGCGGGCTTCGACCGGGCTCGCGTGCGCCGCTTCTTCGATCGCTGGTACACGCCCGACCATCTGACGGTCGTGGCCGTCGGCGACTTCGACACGAAAGAGATGAAGGCCGAGATCGAGCGCCTCTTCGTCGACGCCAAGACGGGCGACACCCGGCGCGAGCGGCCGATCGAGCCCGCGCCCGAGGCGATGCGCGTCGCCCTGCTCCGACGCCCCTTCGAGGGCCACCGGGTCGACCTCACCTGGCCCGCGCCCCGCTTCGCCGATCCCGAGTCCACGCTCCTCGACCTGCTCGCCTACGTCCTCGGCGAGTGCGAGTCGAGCCGCTTGATCCGCCAGATCCGCGAGCGCGAGGGGCTCGTCGACCGCATCGACGCGGGCGCCTACACGCCGCTCGACCGGGGCCTCTTCAGCATCGGCTATCAGACCGATGGCGAGCGCATCCTCGACGCGACGCGGAGGATCATCGAGGAGACCGATCGGCTCCGGCACGAGCCGGTCGCCCGGGCGGAGCTCGAGCGGGCGCG
>CAYXLY010000509.1:0-3367 GCA_964466005.1 uncultured Spirochaetaceae bacterium
TCGTCACGGCGAAGGCGCCCACGTAGTCCGGAACGCCCGCGTCCCCCGGCGCGACGAAGTCGGCCAGCGAGCGGTTCGGCTTGCCGTCGGCCTGGACCGACTGCTGCCGCAGCATGGGGAAGCGCGCCACCTCGTGGGCGAGATCCTCGTCGGCGTAGAGGACGATGTCGTCCTCGTCCCTTCGCGCCGGCCAGAATCCGTAGACGCCGCGAGGCTCGAGCCATTTCTTCTCGATGATCTCGTCGAGCAGGGCGCGACCGTTCTCGAAGAGATCCCGCGCCGCAGCGCCGACGGTCGGATCGTCGAGGATCTTCGGGTACTTCCCCTTGAGGTCCCAGGCGGAGAAGAAGAAGGTCCAGTCGATGTAGGGCTCGAGGTCGGCGGCCGTCACGTCGTCGACCACTCGTCGCCCGAGGAATGCGGGCCGCGAGGTCGTCTTCTCCGAGAACTCGAGTCGAGCGGCGTTCGCGCGGGCGTCGGCGATCGGGACCAGGGGCTTCTCCTTGCGTCCCTCGTAGACGGCCCGCAGCTTCGTCTGCTCCTCGCGATTGGCGTCGGCGAAGGCCTCCTTCCGACCTTCCGAGAGCAGGTCGGAGACGACGTTCACCGAACGCGACGCATCGAGGACGTGGATGACCGGCTGCGAGTAGTGAGGCGCGATCTTGACGGCCGTGTGCTGACGGCTGGTCGTCGCGCCGCCGATCAGCAGGGGCAGCTCGAGTCCGCGGCGCTCCATCTCCTTGGCGACCGAGGCCATCTCGTCGAGCGACGGCGTGATCAGACCGGAGAGACCGACCATGTCGGCCTTCTCCTCGATGGCCGTGTCGAGGATCTTGTTCGCCGGCACCATCACGCCGAGATCGACCACGTCGTAGTTGTTGCAACCCAGCACGACGCCCACGATGTTCTTGCCGATGTCGTGCACGTCCCCCTTGACCGTGGCCATGACGACCTTGCCATTGGTCTGACCCTCGACCTTCTCGGCCTCGAGATAGGGCTCGAGATAGGCCACGGCCTTCTTCATGGATCGCGCGCTCTTCACGACCTGGGGGAGGAACATCTTGCCCGCCCCGAAGAGGTCGCCGACGATGCGCATGCCGTCCATCAGCGGACCTTCGATCACGTCGATGGGCTTGCCGAGCTTCTGACGGGCCTCCTCGGTGTCTTCGTCGATGAAGTCGATGATGCCGTGGATCAGGGCGTGACTGATCCGCTCCTCGACCGGCGCCTCGCGCCAGGAGAGATCGACCTCCCGCTTCTTGCCCGCTCCCTTCACGGTCTCGGCGAAATCGACCATCCGTTCGGTCGCGTCTTCGCGGCGGTTGAAGAGGATGTCCTCGACGTGCTCGAGGAGGTCCTTCGGGATGTCTTCGTAGAGCTCCAGCTGGCCCGCGTTCACGATCCCCATGTCCATGCCGGCCTGGGTCGCGTGGTAGAGGAAGGCGGAGTGGATCGCCTCCCGCACCCGGTTGTTGCCGCGGAAGGAGAAGGAGAGGTTCGAGACGCCGCCGGAGATGTGGACGCCGGGGCAGCGCTCCTTGATCTCGCGACTCGCTTCGATGAAGTTCTTCGCGTAGTCCGCATGCTCCTCGATGCCCGTGGCGATGGCGAGGATGTTCGGATCGAAGATGATGTCCTCGGGCGCGAAGCCGGCCTTCTCGACGAGGATCCGATAGGAGCGCTCGCAGATCTCGACCTTGCGCTCGGTCGTATCCGCCTGCCCCTGCTCGTCGAAGGCCATGACGACGACACCCGCGCCGTAGCGGCGAACGAGCTTCGCCTTGGCGAGGAAATCCTCCTCGCCCTCCTTCAGCGAGATCGAGTTCACGACCGACTTGCCCTGGGTACAGCGCAGGCCGGCCTCGAGCACGGTCCACTTCGAGCTGTCGACCATGATCGGAATGCGGGACACCTCGGGCTCGCTCGCGATCAGGTTCAGGAAGCGGGTCATGGCCGCCTCCGACTCGAGCATGCCCTCGTCCATGTTCACGTCGAGGAGATTGGCGCCGCCGCGCACCTGGTCGAGCGCGACCTCGAGGGCCGTGTCGTAGTCGTCCGCCTCGATCAGCTTCCGGAAGCGGGCGGAGCCGGTCACGTTCGTGCGCTCGCCGATCATCTGGAAGTTCGAGTCGGGTCGGATCACGAGGGTCTCGAGACCCGAGAAGTAGGTGATGCCGCGCTCCGGATCCGGCTTCTTGCGCGGGGCGACGCCCTGCACGGCCTCGGCGATGGCCCGGATATGGGGCGGCGTCGTGCCGCAGCAGCCCCCGACGATGTTGACGAGGCCGCTGGTCGCGAACTCGCCGACGAGCGCGCCGGTCGTCGCCGGCTCCTCGTCGTATTCACCGAAGGCGTTGGGCAGGCCGGCATTCGGATAGCTCGAGACGTGGCAGTCGGCGATCTTCGCGAGCTCGGCGACGTGCGGCCGCATGTCGGTCGCACCGAGCGAGCAGTTGACGCCGACCGAGAGCGGTCGGGCATGGGCGATGGAGCGCCAGAAGGCGTCCACGGTCTGGCCCGAGAGGGTGCGCCCACTCGCGTCGGTGATCGCGACCGAGATCATGACCGGAAGGCGCAGGCCCGTCGCCTCGAAGACCTCGTCGATGGCCACCAGGGCGGCCTTTGCATTCAGGGTGTCGAAGATCGTCTCCACCAGCAGGATGTCGACGTCGCCTTCGATCAGGACCTCGACCTGGTCGCGATACGCCTTCTGCAGGGCCTCGAAGGTCAGGCTCCGGGCGGCCGGGTCGTTCACGTCCGGCGAGATGGAGAGGGTCTTGGGGGTCGGCCCGACGGCGCCCGCCACGAAACGGGGCTTCGAGGGATCCTTCGCGGTCCAGGCGTCGGCCGACTCCCGAGCGAGCCGGGCCGAGGCGAGATTGAGATCCCGCACCGTGTGCTCCAGGGAGTAGTCCGCCTGGGAGATGGCGTTCGAGCCGAAGGTATTCGTCTCGCAGATGTCGGCGCCGGCCTCGAAGAACTGGTCGTGGATGCTCCGGATCACGTCCGGTCGCGTGATCGAGAGAAGCTCGTTGTCGCCCTGGAGCTCGCTGGGGTGGTCCCCGAAGGTGTCGCCGCGGAAGTCCGACTCCTCCAGCCCGAAGCTCTGGATCATCGAGCCCATGGCGCCATCCAGCACGAGGATACGCTCCTCCAGCAGGCGATGAAGGGTCTCGATCCGCTCGGTTCGGGCTTGGCGGGAAGGCTGCTGGGGCATGAAAAGCTCCGTGATCAAGCGGCCCAGCGTATCATCCGTTCATCTGCATATCCAGATATAGGAGCTCGTCTGGGCCGGGCCCTGTGGGGCGCTCGGATGAAGACCTGTCCAAGCCATTGGCTCGGGGCGCGTCGAGGTCGTGCGTCGACT
>CAYXLY010000510.1:0-3359 GCA_964466005.1 uncultured Spirochaetaceae bacterium
TCGTCTCGTCGGATCCCGTCGCGACGACGCAGGGCGCTGCGAGGAATGCATCGAGGGCTGCGTCGTCCTCGGCGGGGAAGGCGACCGGCTCGAAGGCGCGAGCGAGGTCCGGCTGGACGGCGGTCAGCGAGCGCTTCAGCAGCCCCCCCGTCACGGGGTCCTTCGAGGTCTCGCGCAGAAGGACCGGCGAGCCTCCGACCAGGGGAAGGAGCCCCGAGAGCAGGGTCGGCATCGGAATCGAGCCCCCCGCGAGCACGGCCGTCCAATCGAAGGGAGCGATCCGTCTGGCTCCGCGCGCCGGGCCGTCGGACGGAGGGCCGAAGGGCACGGACGCGAGCTCGGCGCGGCAGCAGTCGCGGAATCGGGCCGGATCCCAGGCGCGCAGGGCGCTCTCGAGACCCTCTGCGACCGTATCGTGATGCATCGGAGAGGCCTCGCCGAGCAGCTCCACGAGCTCGCGTCGATAGGGGGAGTCGGGGGCCGTCCACGAGGCGAGGGTGCGTGCGACGGCGTCGATCCGATCGCCCACCGTCATCCGGCGAAGAGCGGGCGCGGCCTTCTCGATCCGGCCTCGCGCCGCGTGCACGCGCTCGAGCGCGGCGTCGGGCCAGGCGATCTCGAGCCGGCTCATCGGAGCGTCTCGCCCGACCCGGCGGAGCGCTCGGCGGCGCGTCCGTCGGAGAGCATCACGTCGGTCGCGATCGAGCAGCCTCGCATCTCGGCACCGGCCTCACGGCCGAGCACCTCGAAGCCGATCGCCTCGCCGTCGTCGTCGAGGACCGCGCGACCGAGGTCCGCGGTCTGGATGGCGGCCACGCTTCCCGTGTTGGCGAGGTCGTCGATCCGGATCCTGCCCACGGCGCCGTCGGGCACGTCGAGACCGGTCGCCGGATCCAGCAGCCGGACGCGGGTCCAGGGCGGCGCGAGCTTTCGGCGGGGGCCGACCGGATCGCTCAGGGTGGAGTCGTAGAACTGGCTGCCGAGCTCCGTCATCCCGTATTGGTTCACGATGCTCCGCTCGGGAATGTCGAAGAGTCGCGCGAGCGCCTCGCGCAGCACGTCCGCCGGCACCTCCCGGCTCCGCCCCTTGAATCCGCCGGTCTCGAGGACCCGCGATCCGTGCGGTAGCCGCCATGGCGCCGCGGCGTCGGAGGATCCCTTCGCGGAGGTCACGGCGTCGAGCAGATGCACGAACGCGAAGGAGGTGCCCGCGAGCACGATCGGCGTCTCGTCTTCGCCGTCGGCGGGGCTCCGGTCGACGCGGTGGATCGCCCGACGCAGCGTCTCGACGTCCAGCCGACCGCCGTGGAGATCGTAGGCGCTCCCGGGCGCGCCCTCCGCTCTGCGGAGGGTCTCGAACATGTGCGTGAGCGAGGAGTCGGGGGCCTCGTCGGGAGGAGGCGCCAGGAAGCGCATGAGTGGAGCTCGTCCGACGAGCTCGCGCAGGAGGCATTGCCGCAGGCTGGCGAGCAGGGAAGCCTCGTAGAGGTCGAGGGTGTCGAGATGCAGCTGGCCGCGCTTGCCGGCGGAGGTTCCGCTGGTCCTGAAGGTGTGGACGGTCTGCTCCGGCGCGAAGCCACGCAGATCGAACTCCTTGAAGGCTCCGGTCGGGACCGCCGGGATCTCCGCGGCCCGCTCGACGTCGTCGGGCGTCCTGCCCAGGGCGCGCGCATAACGCGCGTAGGGCTCGCAGTGCGCGAACTGCAGCCGGAAGAGAGCGAGTGCGAGCCGCTCGAAGCGCTCCTCGTCCCGCCGCCACGCTCCCTCGTTCATCCACTCGAGGATCTCCGCCTCGAGCACCTCCCGCTTCACGATGCCCCCTCCGCCGGGCGACCGAGGCCGGAGTCGGCGTCGGCGGCGTTTTCCGTGTCGGTGTCGGTGTCGGCGTCGAGCAGAGTCTCCGCGAGCGCGTCGCAGGCCTCGAGCAGCGCCTGCTCGCCGATCACCAGCGGCGGTGTCAGCGAGAGCACGCGGCCGCCCTCGCCCGACGGGAGCACGATGTAGCCGCGCTCGAGCAGCCTTCCGCTGGCGGCGAGCGAGATCTCCGGGCGGATGCACTCGATGCCGATCATGAGTCCGCGTCCGCGAACCTCGCGCACGGCCGGGCAGCCGCGCAGACGCTCCTTCAGGCGGGCGAGCGCGGCCTCGCCGAGCGCCCGGCTGCGCGAGGCGAGGTCGAGCTCGGTCGAGATCTCGAGCGAGGCCAGCGCCGCCGCACAGCCCACGGGATGGCCGAGGAAGGTCTGCGTATGCAGCGCCTCGCCCGTCGACGTCGGCCAGGCCTCGAAGACCTCGCTGCGTCCGAGGCAGGCCGAGAACGGCATGCCCGAGGCGAGTCCCTTCCCGACGCAGAGCAGGTCGGGCACCACGCCCTCGTGCTCGCAGGCGAAGAAGCGTCCCGTGCGACCGCATCCGGTGTAGACCTCGTCCGCGATCAGGAGCCATCCATGCTCGTCGCAGAGCCGACGCAGACCGGTCAGGAAGCCTTCCGGCGGCACGCGCTCTCCGCCGCGGCCCTGGATGGGCTCGACCAGAACGGCTCCGATGGGCTCGTGGCCCGCCCGATCGCCTTCCCGCGCGACCCGCGCCACGTCTTCGAGATCGCCATAGCGCGCGAAGCGCGTCGCTTCCGGCAGCCGCGCTCGGAAGGGCTCTCGGAAATCCGTTCGCCAGGTGCAGTCGAGCGCGCCCAGCGACAGGCCATGATAGGCCCCTTCGAAGGCGACGACGCCCGCCCGACCCGTGGCGAGCAGCGCCGTCTTGAGCGCCGTCTCGACGGCGTCCGACCCCGACGAGGAGAGCACGGCCCGGGCCGTGGAGACGGGGGGCGAGGCCGGCTCCGTCTCGCCGGCGGCGTCATCGGCGTCGACATCGGCCGCGGAGGCTCCCCGGGACCCGAACGGATAGAGGGCGACGAGCCGCTCGAGGAGCTCGACCTTCACGCGCGGGGGATGGACGTCGCCCATGCCGTGCATCAGGTCCCCGGCCTGTCGCGCCACGGCCTCCGCCACGCGCGGATGGGCATGGCCGACGTTGGCCACGCCGAAGGCCGCCGTGAGATCCACGAAGCGGTTGTCGTCGACGTCCCAGACGTTCGCGCCCGCGGCCCGCTGCCAGAAGATCGGCGCCGGCTCGAGACAGGTGACACCGCGGCTCTCGACCCTCGCGAGGCGCCGTGCGAGGGCGAGTGATCCGGGGCCGGGGACCGCAGTGCGCAGCTCCGGGCGCTCCGTCTCGGGCAGATCGGCGTGGGGTTGGGACACGATCATGCGCGCAGTGTAGACGGCTTGCGAGACGCGGGGCGGCAGACCGGAGCGCTGGCTGCGAGTTCCGATGCGCCCGACGGGCCGAGGATCTGC
>CAYXLY010000511.1:0-3314 GCA_964466005.1 uncultured Spirochaetaceae bacterium
GCTGCGGACATCGTCGAGGCGATCCGCGCGGATCGCTTCTGGATCTTCACTCACGAGATGACGCCCAGGGCGGCGGCCGTGCGCTTCGCCGACATCGAGGCCGGACGCAACCCCACCGATCCCTATCAGAGCATCGAGCCGATCGAGGCGCTCTCCGGACTCGAGTGAGCGGAGCAGTAGCGGAGGAAGATCGGAATCGAGCGGGATCACGGAAGGGCTCGAGCTCCGGCATCCGCTCCGGCGGCGAGTCGGAGATCGAGCCGGAGATCGAGCAAGAGCTCGAGCAGGAGAGGAGGGCGGGGAGATGAGACTGAAGGATCGGGTCGCGATCGTGACGGGGGGCGGGTCGGGGATCGGCAGGGCCTACTGCGAGCGCTTTCTCGCAGAGGGGGCGCGGGTGATGATCGCCGACCTCGGCGAGGCGCTGGCCAAGGAGGCCGTCGGCGCGCTGTCCGCGGAGGGCGAGATCGACTTCGTGAAGACCGACATCTCGGACGAGGCGTCGAGCCAGCACGCCGTGGCGGCGACTCTCGAGCGGTTCGGACGGGTGGACGTCCTCGTGAACAACGCGGCGATCTATGGCGACTACGACGGCTCCGACAACAGCCTGGACTACCTGCGACGGGTCTACGACGTGAACGTGCACGGCCAATGGCTGATGGCGCGAGCCGCGACACGCGACATGGTGAAGCGCGGCTCCGGCCGCATCATCAACATCGCCTCGATCGCCGGCTACCTGCATCAGATCGCGGGCATGGTGGGCGGGGATCCCGCCGATTTCGAGCTCGGGAGCCACGCCTACCAGACCTCGAAGTTCTCGGTGATCGGCCTCACGCGGCACATGGCCGGGCAGCTCGGGCCCTTCGGCGTGACGGTCAACTGTATTGCGCCCGGCCTGACGCTCACCGACGCGACGGCCCGGCAGGTCCCGGAGGCGGCCCAGCCCCTGTTCGCGCAGATGTCCGCGAGCCGGGTCAACGTGGAGCCGGAGGACATGGTGGGTGCGGCGGTCTTCTTCGCCAGCGACGATGCCCGGCGCGTGAACGGCCAGGTCCTCTGCATCGACGGGGGCAACGTGATGCCGGTCTGATGCGCGTCGCCGCCGTCGATCCCGACGGGCTGCGGGGCGAGTGCATGCCCGGCCGACCGCACGGCGTAAGGATTCGCCCCCGGCGTCCTCGCGACCTCCGGATTCGATCAGCGCCGGGTCAGGGTTCGCTGGAGGCGTGGCCTCGCGGGTCCGCCCGGGCGCGCCTCTGCTAAGTCGTCCTGCGGATCCGACTCGAGGAGGATTTCGCATGACGGAGGGCGCTGCACGCGACACCGGTCGCGAGGGGCTGCACGAGGGACCGCGAGAAGGGGCGCCCGAGCGACCGCGAGAAGGGCTGCACGAGGGTCGGCGTGAGGACCTCGATCCGAGCCGGAGTCCGAGCGGATCCGGGCAGGAGTCGGTCGCACTGCATCGACTCGCGATCACCGCGCATGACGTCGCCAAGCCGCTGGCCGTGATCCAGCAGCAGGCGCGGCGTTTGGCAGCGGGCTCGATCTCGCCCGAGCGGATCCGGGCGGCGGGCGAGGAGCTCGTCGCGCTCTCCCGCGACGGGCTGGCGATCCTGGAATCCTGCATGGCCGCCCTGCGTCCAGAGATCCTGCGTGACGAGACACGGCAGGCGCTCGGCTCGCTGCTCGAGCAGGTCGTGGGTCAGGTGGGCCGGCTCCATCCCGGCCGTCGGCTGGACGTGGCGAGCGCGGTGCCCGAGGTCGCGATCGAGCGGCCAGGAGAGCTCTCCGCAGCTCTCGTGAACCTCCTGGACAACGCGCTTCACGCCTGTCGTCGCCCGGGCGCCGCCGTGCGTCTCGCGGCCTCGTCGGAGCGGGGCGAGGAGATCGGCGCGACCCTTCGGATCGAGGTGCGGGACTCCGGACGGGGGATGCCGGAGCGCGTCCGAGCGAGGGCCGTCGAGCCCTTCTTCACGACCCGTCTTCGCGAGGGCAGGGGCGAGGGCAGGGGCCTCGGTCTCGCGTCGGCCCGGGCTCGGATCGAGAGCCTCGGCGGAAGCCTCCAGCTCGAGTCGGCACCCGGTGCGGGCACCCGCGCCACGATCCGGCTGCCGCTCTCCGCTCCGAACGCGACGAAGATTCCGGATGCGACGAAGATCTCCGATCCGATGAAGATTTCGATCCGACGACGGCCAGACCGGGTCCGCTGAGCGGACGAGGGCATCGCCCTCGGCGATGCGATTGTGGCACCATGAGCGATTCGTGCGTCCTGCCCGGGTCGGTCTCGCCGTAGCGCCGCAGCGCCGCAGCGCCGCAGCGCCGTAGCGCCGCAGCGCCGACGCGCCCAGGGACCGGTCCCTGCCGGGCCGGCAGGGGGCCGGGCGAGCGCGGTGTAGGGGCCTTCGCCGATCACCCCGAAGACGGAGCGAGCGACATGACCGAGATGACGATGAGAGATCTCCTGCTGGCGCGGGCGGACGACGACTCGCCGGCGCTCTTCTTCGAGGAGCAGCAGTGGAGCTGGCGCGAGCTGGTCCAGGCATGCTGCGAGCGGGCGGCGGCCTTCCTGGCGTGGCGGCGCCCGGGCCCCTTCCACGTCGGGGTCCTGCTCGAGAACGTGCCGGAATACCTCTTCCTGAGCGGCGCTGCGGCGCTCTCGGGCGCGACGCTCGTCGGCATCAATCCGACCCGCCGCGGAGCCGGTCTCCAGCGCGACATCCGCCATACGGACTGCCAGCTGCTCGTCACGGAGGATCGGCATCTCGATCTGCTCGAAGGGCTCGACCTCGGTCTCGGCGGAGATCGCTGCCACGATGTCGCGTCTCCGCGCTGGAAGGAGGCGCTCGCGCCCTTCGAGGGCTCGGGGGTCCCGGAGATCGAGTCGGATCCTGCGGCGACCTACATGCTGATCTTCACGTCGGGGACGACGGGCGAGCCGAAGGCCGCGATCTGCTCGTCCGCCCGGACGGCGATGTCCGGCAGCATCCTGGCGCAGATGCGGGGCCTGGGGCCCGAGGACGTGGGCTATCTCGTGATGCCGCTCTTCCACTCCAACGCCCACATGGCGGGCGTCGCGCCGATCCTCTCCGTCGGGGGCGCCTGGGCGATGCGTCGGAAGTTCTCGGCCTCCGGGTTCCTGCCCGACGTCCGACGCCATGGCGTCACCTACTTCAACTACGTCGGCAAGCCGCTGACCTACATCCTGGCCACGCCGGAGGCGCCGGACGACGCGGACAATCCGCTGCGCATCGCCTTCGGCAACGAGGGCGCGGAGCACGACCTCGAGCGATTCGCAGAGCGCTTCGGCTGCGAGG